>JAZLFU010000027.1:0-3138 GCA_045615915.1 Oscillospiraceae bacterium | reverse complement strand
CATTATGCATCATAATAAGGCGACTTCCGTAATCCGTAGCAAAGCGAAGGTTATGAGTTACCATAATAGCTGTAATGTTATTTCCCTTTACAAGCTTATCTGTGAGTTCCATAATTATTTCGGAGGATTTCGGATCAAGCGCCGCAGTATGTTCATCAAGTATCAAAAGATCTATGTTTGTCATACCTGCAAGAACTAAAGATATCGCCTGTCTTTGACCGCCGCTCAAAAGTCCGACCGGAGTATTCAGCCTATCTTCAAGGCCCATATTACACTCTCTTAAACGTTCTTTATACTCCTCTATTCTTCCTTTGTTAACTGCACCACTCAAATCGTAAGCTTTATTTTTATTGTCTGCAAGAGCAAAATTTTCGAGCACCGTTAAATTCGAGCAAGTTCCCATTTTAGGATCCTGAAATACTCTTCCAATATACTGTGCTCTTTTATGTTCGCTGAACTTTGTAATTTCTTTGTCTTTAAAAAATATGTTTCCCTTATCCGGCAAAATATTTCCGCATATCGTATTCAAAAGCGTAGTTTTTCCGCTTCCGTTAGAGCCGACTATTGAAACGAACTCACCTTTTTTAACCTCAAAATTAAAATCACTAAACAAAAGCATTTCATCAACAGTACCTTTGTTAAACGATTTATATATATGTTCTAATTTCAGCATCTTGCTCCCTCCCGTTCTTTTTTCATACTGAGGACAAGCGCAGCAGTAAACATAATCGCCATGATAAGTTTATTATAACTGCTCGGAACACCTATTTTCTGTGCAACCGTAAGACATGCCTGATACAAAACAGCTCCGACAATTACCTTTGTTGTAGGCTTCATAAATTTAACGTTCTTCAAAAGCGAAGTTCCTATTATAAGAGAAGCAAGACCGATAACCACCATACCAATACCCATACTCTGATTTACGTTTCCGCTTATATGAGTATAAAGCGCACCTGCAACAGCGGCATATCCGTTACCTATCATAAGGCCGATTATTTTGCTCTTTCCTGGATTTATTCCGAGCATTTTTACAAATTGTTCGTTATTGCCCACTGCCTGCAAAAGAAGACCGTTTTTCGTCTTCAAATAGAAATCAAGCATAAGCTTACATACTACTGCCACAACGAAAAAAATAAACAAATCGCGAACACTTACGCTTCCTATTTTTGATGGAATTATCTCTCCGAAGAAATAATCGTGAAGCGTCTTCACTGTTCTTCCGTAAGAAATCGATGAACTTACCTGACCGGTGAAATCGCCTTCCATTCCTGCGGAAGTAGCAATAAGGTTTATTGTTATAAGCGAAGTTGAAACAAGTATTCCACAAAGAAGCGGACGGATTTTAAGCCCAACATGCAAAAAACCGGTTACTCCTCCGAATATTCCGCCTACAATAAATGCCAGAATAAGCCCTATCCACGGATTAACTCCATGACTTGCCAAAAGTCCAAACATTACCGCTCCGGACAGAAAAGTTCCTTCAACGGTAAGGTCCGGGAAATCCAGAATATGATAGGAAACATAATATCCCATTGCAAGTATCGAAAACACAAATCCTGTTTCCAAAAAGACTTCTATTGTACTGATGATGCTCAAAACTATTTCTCCTTACTCGGTTTTTACAAAATCGGCATTTGCGTACTTTTCCGGAAGTACCATTTCGAGACTTTCCATAATTTCTTCGTTGATTATAGGCGTGGCTTCTTTTATTGTTTTTACTCCCATTTTAGATGCATCTGCTCCTCTAAGGATCTCTACCGCCATCTCACCAGTCGTTCTTCCGAGCGCAACATAATCAATGGAAACAGAAGCAAGACAACCGGATTTTACCTGTTCTTCCTCAGAACCGTAAACCGGAATACCGTATTTATCAGCGGCACTCAAAACCACCTTAAGATTTTTAACGACGTTGTTATCAGTAAAATTGTTGATACAATCAACTTTTGATGCAAGTTCTTCCGCCGCCGAAGGAATATCAGCCGCACCTTGAACTGCAACAGAAACTACTTCAATATTTCTCGCCGTGCAAACTTCATTAAAGTTTTTAAGATTTGTAAGAGAGTTATCTTCCGAAGAAGTATAAAGTATACCTATCGATTTTACGTCCGGCTGGAAAGATTGAATAAGATCGACCTGTGCTTCAAGATCAAGCACATCAGAAGTACCTGTGCAAAGATATCCCGGAGCTTCCATATCTTCAACAAGCCCAGCCGCAACGGGATCGGATACAGCGCAGAATATAACCGGAATATCCGTATCATCCGTTGCCGCAAATGCAGATTTAGCCGCCGGAGTTGCAATAGCTATTATCATATCACAGCCTTCGGCAACCATATTTTTTGCAAAATTCGTACAATCTGAATCAGCCGAACTGCTTGAGCCAACCTGAAAATCCACTTCAAAATCGAGCCCGGATTTTTCGAGAGATTCCATCATTCCATTATAGCAATTATCAAGAGACGGATGGCTCATATACTGAATAATTCCTATTTTGAGTTTATCACTGTTATTAACCGTTCCGCCACAGGAAGAAAGAGTAAATACAAAAGCAAATATAAGCAAAGAAACTATAATTTTTTTCATAACAAAATTCTCCTTAATTTAATTTGGTTGTTTAAAAAGTTAAGAATTAAGTCGCCATCGTTTCATAATATTTCCTCCAAAATAAAAAAATCTTTGTCCTGTAAAATAATAAAACAGGACAAAGATAAAAAATCTCTGCGGTGCCACCTGAATTGGTAAAACCCACTCCGCCAGATACAAACATATCCGCCCGACATGATAACGGTTCGGTTCCGTCAGCCATTACTAACAATCCGCTTTCCTGCTGCCCTCATGAGTCCATTCACTGTCATAAAGTTACGGTATCCCATCGTCTCCGCTCTCTTCAAACCTTATCTTAACAGTTACTATTCTCAGTCTACGGTTTAACTTATTAATTTATTTATACCACTAAAGCACCTTTTTGTCAAGAAAAATATTTATTCTCCAAACTTTTCCCCGGAAAATACTACAAGAGCGTAATAGAGAGTAATAATTGCTGATGAAAGCAAAATACTTCCCAAAATATCGGTAAACCAATGTACTCCTGATAACATTCTCCCTATTACAGCAAGACTTATCAGCACAATACAAACT
>JAZLFU010000026.1:0-8854 GCA_045615915.1 Oscillospiraceae bacterium | reverse complement strand
TGTTCGTCTGTTATGATAAGGCCGAGGTTTTTAAACTCAACGTCATTCTGAATAAGAGCGTGAGTTCCGGCGATAACGGTTATCTCGCCGTTTTTTATGTTTTCCTTCATCGCCGCCTTTTCCGATGCGGTCATGGAGCCGGTAAGAAGCCCGACCTTTATCCCGAAGGGCGAAAACAACTTTTCAAGGGTTGTCCGGTGCTGGGCGGCGAGTACCTCCGTCGGCGCCATGATAGCGCTTTGGAAACCGTTCTTCGCCGCGATATACATACAAACGGCGGCAACGGCGGTCTTTCCGCTTCCGGCATCGCCCTGTATGAGCCTGTTCATGGCAAAGCCGGTGCTCATATCCTTTATACAGTCGGCTATGACTCGCTTTTGAGCACCGGTCAGCTCGAAGCCGAGGGCGAAAATGAATTCGTCGGCGGAAGTATCGGAAAAAGTGCTCCCTTTCGCGAAGCGGGTTTTACCCTTCGTAAGGTACATTCCGAGGGTAAAGAGCAAAAATTCTTCGAATATTATGCGCTTTTTCGCCGCTTCAAAGGCCTTTGCGTCAGCCGGGAAATGAATATTGCGAACTGCGTATTCCTTTGAGCAAAGTCCGTATTTCCCCATGATTTCCGTGCTCAAAATTTCCTCCATGCCGGAAGCGGCGGAAAGAGCCTCCTTCATCTGGGTGGATATCATCTTCGAGGAAAGCCCTTCGGTAAGGGGGTATTGAGGCAAAAATCCGCTTTCTTCGGCGGGAAAAACGGTGGGAGAGGCCATCTCTGCGTTGCCGTTTCTCTTTTTTGTTATCTCGCCGTAAAATATATATTCCCTGTTCAGTTCAAGAGAGTCAACGGTGTATTTTGCGTTGAAAAAGGTGATGAGAAGCTCATTTTCATAGTCTGTCGCCCGAACTTTCGCAACGGTAAGTCCCCGGCGTATGGCTTTGACAGGCGATTTTGCGGTAACAAGCGCTCTGACGGCGCATTGTGTGTCATTTTCGGCGGTGGCAACGGTCAGTTCGCCCGTAAGGTCAACGTAGCCCCTGGGGTAGTGTTCCAAAAGCTCGCCAACCGTTTCAATGCCGAGCTTCCGGTAAAGCGCCTGCCGTTTTTCCCCGACGCCCTTCAAGATCCCGATAGATGAATTTATATCCGTTTCTGCCGCCTCCTTTATGACTGTGATATAATAATTTTACACTAATGACGAGAAAATACAAGCGTTTTGTATCGAAAAACCGCCGTTAAATATTGAAAAAGCCGATTTTTTGTGATAAAATTGAAGAAACATTAGCCAACTCTGATTTTTTGATGCATAAATTTATGAAAAGGAGAATGAGCGGTTATGAAAACAAAAGAAGAACTCGAGGAAATCAAGAAAGAAGTTGAAAATTTGAGCAAGGAGCTCGCGGAGCTGACGGAGGATGAACTGAAGACAGTTACCGGCGGCAATTCATGGAATGAATACTGGGGAGAAGATGGGTACTTTCGGCCGCGACTCACGGAATGAATACCGATAAAGAGGTGCCTCCGTGAAAATGCGTATAATACTTGAATAGTTTTCGGTTTTTGAAAAATAGACTTTACGAAAGGAGAAAGCACCATGAAAACAAAAAAAGAACTTGAAGAACTCAAAACGGAAATTAAGAAACTTGATGAAAAATTAAAAGAGCTTTCCGTGGACGAACTCAAAGAGGTTACCGGAGGAAATGATAAAAACGGTATCCGGATAGGAGGGCCGATAGATAAGTAAATCGGCTTCAAAAATAAAATTACCCGCCGAAAGGAGTGATCCTTTTGAGCGGGTAATTTTTATCGGTAAATCAGATATATAAAAATATTGCTGCCGGTATGCGCCGAAGTTGTTTGGCGGGTTATATTTCGTTAAAGCCTTTCGCGGTTATTTCCGGTTTTATTTTTCCGGCGGTCAGTTCGGTTATGTCTTTTTCAAAGGCGGAGACGTCTTCTATTCGTAGCCTTACGGAAACCGTTACGTTTTCACCGAAATCCGTTTTGAGTACGGTTATGCCTTTTTCGTTTATGTAGTGCTCGATTTTTCCGTAGGCGCTGTAATCGGCGGTAAGAACAAGGTCGGCGCTTTCAGCCATTGTTTTTATTTTTGTGGCGGCGAGGGCGATTTTCGCGCCTTCGGTATATGCCCGAACAAGGCCGCCCACTCCGAGGAGCGTTCCGCCGAAGTATCGGGTTACAACACAGCAAACGTCGGTAAGTCCGTTGCCGTTCAGTACATTGAGAACGGGAACTCCGCCGGTACCCTGAGGCTCTCCGTCATCGGAAGCGCGTTTTATCTGGTTTTCGCGAATGGAATAGGCGAAAACGTTATGGGTGGCATCGCGGTATTTCGTGCGCATTTCGCTAATGAAGGCGATGGCGTCGTCTTCGGAACTTACCGGCGCAATATGCCCGATGAACCGCGATTTTTTCTCGGTGAATTCATCTTCCCCAAGCGCGTATACCGTTTTATATTCCATTAAAGCGCCTCCTTTCAAAAAGATTAAATAAAACTGCCGCCAATAAAAAAAGCCCGAAAATATCGGGCTTTGATTATTATTCCATACCAAAACGTTTTTTAAATCTGTCAACACGGCCACCGGTATCAACAAGTTTCTGACGGCCGGTGTAGAAAGGATGGCATTTGGAGCAAACCTCCACGTGGATATCCTTTTTGGTGGAACGAGTCTCCCAAACAGCACCGCAAGCGCAGGTAATGGTAGTGGGCTGATAATCAGGCTGAATTTCTGCTTTCATGTATGTCACCTCTTTCTTTAGAGCTTAACAAAAAGTCCCTTTTATGGTTTAACATTGATATCTTACCACAAACAAAATCGGAATGCAAGATATTTTTTCAATTTTTTGCAAAAAATCAGACTCCAAGCAGGTTTCTCACGTCTTTTTTGACTGCTTCGAGGGTGTTTTCCGCGGAAATTTTGTCTTCGCCTTTGATAAAGTAATAAATCTTTATCTTCGGCTCTGTTCCGGAAGGACGGACTATGAATCCTTCTCCGCTCTCAAAAACGAATTCAAGCATATTGCTTTCGGGGAGATAGTCCTTCGTTTCGGTAATCTTTTTTCCGCCGATCACTTCGGGTTTGTTTTCGCGGAGCTTTTCCATCATGCCTTTTATGTGTTCAGCGCCTTCCGCTCCCGTGAAATAGAAGTTATCCGTTCCGTCAAGGTAGTATCCGAATTTTTCACGAAGCTCGTCGAGTGCCGTGCCGAAGGTTTTTCCGCGGAGCTTGAACCAGTTCGCCATTTCGCAGACCATAAGCGAAGCGTCAACGGCGTCTTTGTCGCGGACGTAGGTGCCGGAAAGGTATCCGCAGCTTTCTTCGTAGGAGAAGATGAGGTTTTCACTTTCGCCTTTTTCCTCAAGTTCGGCAATGGCCTTTCCGATAAAGCGGAAGCCGGTGAAAACTTTAAGAAGCTCTATTCCGTGGTACTTTGCAACGGCGTCGGTAAACCTCGTGGAAACGAAGGAGCGTATCGCAACGGGTTTTTCCGGCATAGTTCCGTTTGCCTTTCTCGCTTCGGCAATGAAGTTAAGGAGCATAACTCCCACTTCGTTTCCGGTGAGTATTCTGAAACCGTCAGCCTCTTTCGATACAACGCCTATGCGGTCGGAATCCGGGTCGGTAGCAATAACTATGTCCGCGCCGATCTCCTTTGCCTTTTCAATGGCGAGGGTAAGGGCTTCGGGTATTTCGGGATTCGGGAACGGGCAGGTGGTGAAGTCGGAATCCGGTTCCGCCTGTTCGGGAACGACCGTTACATTTCCGAATCCGGCGAGAGAAAGGGTGTTGAGCACCGGCGTTTTTCCCGTTCCGTTAAGCGGAGTGTATACTATCGAAAGTTCGTTTTCGAAGTGGTGCTCGCGGTCAACTCCTTCTTTGATAACTCTCGCGTAATATCTGCGCCAGAAGCTTTCGGGAAGAAGGATTATTTTCTTTTCCGCCACCGCTTCATCAAAATCGCAGAGGTCTTCGTCGGAAGGGTAGCCGGCGTTTTCAATGTATTCCGTTATCTCTTTGGCGGTTTCCGGAGATATCTGACAGCCGTCGGCACCGTAAGCCTTGTAGCCGTTGTAGTTTGCCGGGTTGTGGCTTGCGGTAATGACTATTCCGGCATCGCAGTTTCTTTCACGGACAGCGTAGGAGAGCATGGGTGTTGGCGCGGGCTCGGCGTATATCCAGACTTTTATTCCGTTCGCGGCAAGGAGCGCGGCGGATTCCTTCGCGAATCTTTCGGAGTTCTTTCTCGTGTCATAGGCAATGGCAACCGAAGCGCCCTCCTTCTTTGCGTTCAGATAGTCGGCAAGGCCTTTCGTCGCCCGGCGAACGGTGTAAATATTCATTCTGTTTGTTCCGGCGCCGAGTATTCCGCGAAGTCCGGCAGTGCCGAAGGAAAGCCCGCGGTAAAAACGGTCGGAAATTTCGGCGTCGTTTCCCTCAATGCTTTCGAGGTCGGCAACAAGCTCCTCGTCGGTAACGAATTTTTTCCATTTAAGATATTTTTCTTTCTCTGTCATGGTGTACTCCCAAAAAATTTATCGTTCTTTTCTGCTTATAAGAAAATTCCGCAGATGTTTTACTATGTGCGGAAGAATAGCGCCGAAGATAAAGGCAATTATGATTCCGCTTATAAATCTCGGAATCAGCATGCCGAAAACGTATGCCGGCGTATAGTAGCCGTAATATTTGCTGTCGATATACATGACCGCGGTGTTGAGCACGGTTACGATGACGGCGGTGGAAACGGTGATGAACTGTGTCTGTTTCGTGCTCATGTTGAAGCCGAGACGCTTTGCATAAAGCCCAATCAGAAGCCCTCGAACTCCCGCCGGAATTATCCAGATAACAGTTGTGGCGGTAAGCCCGTAGTAATAGAGCTGGTTGAGGAAGCTCCCCAAAAGCCCGACGAGAAGCCCGTCGACAGGCCCGAAGAGCGCTCCGGCGACTATTATCGGAAGGCTGTCGAAGGTTATTTTTATATTACCGAGGTTCAGCGAAACGGTTATGCTCAAAACGAAATACATCGCTATGAGCATCGCGTCCGCCGCAAGCTGCTTTGTTTTCATAATGGATAGCCCTCCTTTTAATACTAATATTTTTGTTTAAACAAAAAACACAAAAGGGGAACATTTTCGTTCCCCTTTCAAATAATTTTTATACGTTGAAGAGGAATTCGACCACGTCGCCGTCTTCCATGACGTAGTCCTTGCCTTCGCTCCTCATAAGGCCCTTTTCCTTAACGGCGGTTTTGGAGCCGAGGGCGATGAGGTCGTCATATTTTATGATTTCGGCGCGAATGAATCCACGCTCGAAGTCGGAGTGGATAACTCCGGCGGCCTTCGGAGCCTTGGTGCCTTTTCTTATGGTCCATGCGCGGACTTCCTTTTTGCCCGCGGTGAGGAAGCTCATAAGTCCGAGGAGGTCGTAGCTTGCTTTGATTATTCTGTCAAGTCCGGATTCCTCAAGATTTATTTCGGTGAGGAACTCTTTCTTTTCTTCGGGCGTCATATCGGAAATATCAGCTTCGAACTTTGCGCAGACGGGCATGACCGCGGAATTTTCGGAAGCGGCGATTTCCTTTACCGCCCGGTAGTTTGCGTTGTTTTCGATTCCGTTTGCGAAGTCGTCTTCTGAAAGATTTGCGGCATAGATAACGGGTTTTCCGGAGAGGAGCGGAATGGAAGCAATGATTTCTTCCTCCTCCTCGTCGGCGCATTGGAACGCTCTTGCGGATTTGCCTTCTTCAAGGTGCTCTTTAAGGCGGTTTAAGAGGTTCAGTTCTTCTCCGAGGGTGCGGTTTCCGCCTTTGTAGTCCTTTTCGGTTTTCGCGATGCGGCGGTCGAGTATTTCTATATCGGAGAAGATAAGCTCAAGGTTTATTACCTCGATATCTCTTGCGGAGTTTACGTTTCCGTCAACGTGGATGACGTTGTCATCGTCGAAACAGCGAACAACGTGGATAAGAGCATCGACTTCGCGGATGTTGGCAAGGAACTTGTTTCCAAGTCCTTCACCCTTCGCCGCGCCTTTAACAAGACCTGCTATGTCAACGAATTCAATGGTTGCCGGGGTGTATTTTTCCGGCTCGTAAATTTTTGCAAGCTCGTCAAGTCTGTGGTCAGGAACGGCGACTACGCCTACGTTGGGCTCGATGGTGCAGAAAGGATAGTTCGCGGATTGCGCGCCCGCGTTTGTAATTGCGTTAAATAAAGTGGATTTTCCGACGTTGGGAAGACCTATCATACCGAGTTTCATAAAAAATCTCCGTCCTTCGTGATGAAATTCATTAAAAGCAAGCCAAAGACTTGCCTATACATATACAATTATATAACAAATATCGAATTAAACAAGAGAAATTATAAAAAAATAATAAATTTGTTAAAGATGTGTTCACTATTCGATGATAAAATGCGTTATAATATATATACAATAATATTTAGTTTGCAATTCCCTGCGTATTGCTGATATAATGTTTTTGTGGATAAGGCAAAACACGGCCCTTGTCATTGGTCGCACCAAAGCCTCCCTTGTGTAAAGGGAGGTGGCATTTTCGCAGAAAATGACGGAGGGATTGTATCCTTGACCGGCTACAAATAATCTATTGGGAATACAATCCCTCACCGCTTCGCGGAGCGACTCTTGCGGTACCCGAAAAAATCATCGGGCTTACGCTAATCCTCGATTTTTTCGACCGCGGCGCCAAAAGATTTTCGCTGTATCGCCCACAGGGCGCGCTCAAATTTTTTGCCCTTTACACAAGGGAGCCAAAAACGACAACAATTTCCCTTGTTGGGGATTTAGGGTAAATTCATTTCGCCCTTGCTGAAAACTGAAAACTGAAAACTGAAAACTAAAAAAAGGGGAGGAACAAAAATGGCAATAGCAAAAATAATTGTTGCAGATGACGATAAGAATATCTGTGAACTCCTGAAGCTCTACCTTGAAAAAGAAAATTACGAAGCGATAGTCGCGAATGACGGCGAAGAAGCGCTCCGCCTCTTTGAACTCGAAACTCCGGATCTTATCCTTCTTGACGTTATGATGCCGAAGCTCGACGGCTGGCAGGTCTGCCGTGAGGTAAGGAAGCGTTCCGAATGTCCCATCATAATGATAACCGCCAAGGGCGAAACCTTCGATAAAGTGCTCGGCTTGGAGCTTGGCGCGGACGATTACGTCGTAAAGCCCTTCGAGCCGAAGGAGATAATAGCGAGAATAAAAGCGGTAATGAGAAGAACCGGCAAGATTTCCGCGGAGCAGAACGTAAAAGAAGTCGTTTACGATAAGCTCTCGGTCAATATGATGAAATACGAGCTTAAAGTTGACGGGAAAGTCATAGATACTCCGCCGAAGGAGCTTGAACTCCTGTTCCACCTTGCCTCAAACCCAAACCGTGTTTATACGAGGGATCAGCTTCTCGATGAAGTCTGGGGCTTCGAGTATTACGGAGATTCAAGAACCGTTGACGTTCACGTAAAGCGCCTTCGTGAAAAGCTGGAGGGCATTTCTGAAAAATGGAATCTCAAAACCGTCTGGGGCGTCGGCTATAAATTCGAGCTGAAAGACGAATGATATGTCAAAGCTGAAAAATAGTTTCAAAAAGTCGCTTTTCAACAGGTATTTCGCTTCCTGCTCGGCGGCGATACTCGGAACGGTGGCGGTGATGGGAATACTCGTGATCGCGTTTT
The DNA here is from genome assembly GCA_045615915.1 of Oscillospiraceae bacterium. Lineage (GTDB taxonomy): Bacteria > Bacillota > Clostridia > Oscillospirales > Ruminococcaceae > UMGS1668. The sequence goes on along the minus strand of JAZLFU010000026.1, from coordinate 1,154 downwards.
CCGCTTCGTATTTCAAGGATATAAACCAGGACTCCCTTCGTAAAAACGCGGAGCAGGCGGTGGAGGTTACTCTTTCCGGCCTTGAACGCTACAATTACAGAAGGATTTCGATATCCGTGCTTGAAACCGGATATAATATAATTTCGAGCACCACGGATTCAACCCTTTTCTTTACAGATGTTTCCGGAAAGACTATGCTCTGTACCGAGGGCGAAAACTGTAATCACCGCACTTATAAATTGAGCGACAGCATAATGGAAAAGGTTTTCGACGGCGAATATACCGAATCCGGAAATCTGGAGGGAATATATTCCGTTGCCCATTATACGGTGGGCGTTCCGGTTATCCATAACGGAACGGCGTACGGCGCGGTTTTTGTTTCTTCGGAGGCGACTGACTTCTGGTTTTACGTAAGCGACCTTATAGATATTATTTTTTTCTGCGCGCTTATAGCCACATTCGTAGCTTCAATAACGGTGTACTTCGTAACGAACAATATGACCAGACCTCTCCGGATAATGGCGGCGGCAACGAAGAGCTTTTCAAACGGCGACTTTACCGCGAGAGTTCCCGTTGAGGGTGAGGACGAAATAGCTCAGCTTGCCGTTTCGTTCAATCATATGGCGGATTCCCTTGCGGATACGGAATCGGTGAGAAGGAGCTTCGTCGCCAACGTTTCCCATGAGTTAAAAACTCCCATGATGACCATAGGCGGCTTCGTTGACGGTATCCTTGACGGAACGGTTCCGCCGGAAAAGGAGCGCCAGTATCTTATGACCGTTTCCGATGAGGTAAAGCGCCTTTCGAGAATGGTAAAATCAATGTTAAGCGTTGCGAGGATAGAGGCGGGCGATATGAAGCTCACCCTTTCCGATTTCGATATAAATGAGCTTGTCTGCCGTACTCTGTTCTCCTTCGAGCAGAAGATAGAGGAAAAGAAGCTCGAAATCATGGGACTTGAATCCGATGAGATCTACGTTTCGGCGGACAGCGACCTTATACACCAGGTCATTTTCAATCTTATAGATAACGCCGTGAAGTTCGTTAACGAGGGCGGCTGTATCTCCTTCGGATATAAACAGAAGGATGGAAGAGTTTTCGTTTCCGTAAAGAATACCGGAGTGGGCATCCCCCAGCACGAGCTTCCGCGCCTT
>JAZLFU010000025.1:0-9395 GCA_045615915.1 Oscillospiraceae bacterium | reverse complement strand
GACTGCCGCAAGGGCATCCGTTCCGACAAACTTACCGACTATTATTGCGTCAGCTGTTGCGTAGAGCTGCTGAAAAAGCATTCCGAAAAGTATCGGGAAAAAGAAAAGCAAAAGCTTTTTCCAGATAACGCCTTCGGTAAGGTCGCCTCTTTCAATGCGTTTCTCCATTTGTCATTCCTCTGTATATAGAATTTACAAAAATGATTATATATCATCTTTTCTCTTATATCAAGATTATTTTCCGAAGTCCTTTTCCATTCCGGAAAGAAAAAACGAAAGCGCGAGTATATCCGCCGAGCCGCCGGGACTTATGCCCCGTTTTATAAATTCCACGTCGAGCCTTTCGCTCTCCTTTTGGAGTTCTTTTTCCGAAAGGGAAAGCGCTTTTGCGGCGGAGGTCTTTACGAAATCAAGAGCCTCTTTTCCGCCGCGGTACAGCAAGGTGGAATCATCACAAAGGGACATTATCTCAAAAAGCGTTTTGAGTTCGCTTTCGCCGTTTTCAAGGGCTTTCGCTCCGAGTACGGCAAGAGGAAAACCGTTTTTTGCTTCGTACACCGCGCCGACTTTTCCGTATCTTTCCCGTATCAGCGCGCCGTGGGTATCATCGGGAAGCTCCTTCATTTCCGCAATGGCGGAGGCTTCGGAAAGCACATTTCCGCTGTTTTTCAGGCATTTCCCGTACGCCGAAAGCAACAACAAAAATAAAAACACCGCGCCTTTATGAGTGTTTATTCCGTTTGTGGCGGCAAACATTGCGTTTTCCGCTTCGATACCGAGCTTTTCGAGTTCCTTTATGCCTCCGCCGGAAAAACCGTTCATCACCGCTTTTTCAAAAAACGGCGCTATGGCGTCAACGCTTTTTTCAAAAAGCCCGAAATCCATATCCGAATGGGCGCCGCTTCCGTTTCTGTCAACAAGCCCCGGCTTCGGAGTAAGCGAAAGCTCCCTTAAAAGCGCGGTTTTCGCTCTCTCTCCCAGATATTCCGAAGCGAAACCGGAGAGTATTTCATCAGTTTTCCGCTCTATTTCGGAAAGGGGGTGGCTTCTGTTTCTTCCACATTCCTTCGCCGGTCTTTCACAGATAAGGCACTTCCTCGGTGTTTCCCTCGAAAGAAAAGCTCCGTTTTCGTCGGTTACGTCAAAATCAAAGAGCCTTCCGTTTTTTTCGTCTTCAAGCGCCTTGCATTCCTCTTTGAGCACGGCGGCCTTTTCTTTGAGCACAAAAAAGGAACATATTCCCGCCGGAGTTTCTATTCTGTCTTCGCAAACCGGATTTTTGAGCACCGCCTCCGCTTTTTTAAGTTCTGCTTTATACACGAAATCGGAAAGTATGCTCCGTTTTTTTTCTCCGGCAATATTGAGCGTAAATGTAACCGCCGGAAGCGAATATTTCTCTGTAAGCGCCGCCCTTTTCCGCGAAACCGCATCGTGGAAAGCAAGGACTTCCTCTATTCCGACACTCATTTTCCGATATTCTTTTCGAGGGCAGCAAGGCGTTTTTCGGAATCCTCACCTACAAAACCCACAAGCAGATATTTATTATTAAAAGCGTCATAGACAAAGCTATGAAGGAGACGAAAACCCTTTATTTCTCCTGTATTGGAAACGTGGGTACGAGGTCCGCGGCAGCGATGGAGCGTTTTGCCGATAGTTATATGGCTTTCGTCCTTATACGCTACGGGAAGATCGTTGGCAATAACCTCTCTTGCTTGTCTTTCCATTTTCGCAAGGTCAATTTCCGGCTTCTCATCAAATATCATGGTGAAACCATGTCTGATATCGCCGTGCCCGGCCTTTGAAAGCTGCATATCCGAAAGATAAAGCTCACAGATATCCTCGGCGGTATGCGCCATAAGACGGTACGGAAGGGAAGCGAATACTTTATCCGCTATCTCTTTCGGCTCCGGTCCGAAAACAGTCGGGCGGGTAAGTATAATTTCCTCGCCTATTCCTATGAGCAGATGGGCGTTCATCGGAAGATAAGGGTATATCAGTTCAAAATGCTCGATTATTACTCTTTTTTCATTATACACCGCTTTCATAATTGCCTCGGCAAGTACGGGAAGCGGAGTGAACGCATTTTCGAAGCGTATATCAACGTGGTAGGTATGCGGGTTGAAAAATCCGTGTTCCTCATCCTGTTCAAGAAGCGGAAGCGGGCGGACATTTACTCCGTCATCGTCATTCGTAAGTTCAAGCCCGGGGAACATTCCTTTTACGAGGGCGCTTTTTCCGGAGCTTGCCTCGCCGATTATTCCGATTATTCTGTCAAAAGGGCTTAAATACATCTGGGCAATCTGTATTCCCAGATCGAAGATACGGTCGCGCCCTCTCGGACAGAGAAATTCGCTGTAAACGTGATTTTTCTGCATTCTGTTTGAATACGGCATAGTAATACCTCAAAGTTTCTTTTTCTCTTTTATTTCGTTTATTTTTTCTTCGATGAAGAGCAGGGAGCCCTGGTCGGTCTGGTAGGTGCAAAGCACGAGAATATGCCTTGCGGAAAAGCGCTCTATCGTCTCTCGCTCCCTTATGGAACAGAAATTCTTATAGTTCGCCGGAATCAAAAGCGCATCTTTCCCTTCAAGATACGCGCCTATATCCCCCTCACCGAAAGAGAAATTTTCCTCCGGCATTTCGCAGCGCGAATATTTTCCGAGGTTGTCCTCCATAAGCTCCGCAAAACGGGCGCTTTTCGAGGCTATTCCGACTTTCGCGTCTTCGGGAAGCTGCACTATGTTTTTTACGCACTGTGAACGGAGCGCAAGCGCCGCTTTAAGTATCTTTTTATCTCCGGGAAGCACCTTTTCAAGAGCATCGGCATGAGTCGCGGAGGTTATCACTATATCCGTATCCTCCGAAACCTTGTAGGGGTATTCCAGTACGTCTGAAAGGAGACACGGAAATACTTCAAGGCAATCTATATCCCGGAGTCTGTCGGAAATCTGGCTCAATATCTCCGGACTGCACTCGATAAAACACGCCTTTACCTTATCGCCGGATTTCAGATATTCCCGAAGCCGAAGTCCCACGAAAATTTCCATTTCCGCTGTGGAAATATTGAGTTCTTTCAGCGTTTTGAACATTTCGTCTATTGCCGCCATGGCGCGTTCTTTTCTGCTCTCCCCGGTAACCGGACTGTATCTTACAAAAGTTCCGCGGCCCTGCGTCATCTCTATCATCCCGTTTTTGTGGAGTTCGTCATATGCGCGTTTTACCGTTCCCTTCGCAAGACCGAGCTCATCGGAAAGCTCTCTTACCGTTTGGAGCTTCGTTCCCTCTTTAAGCGCTCCGCTTTTTATATCCGAAGATATCATATCGTAAAGCTGGCGATATATCGGAATATCGCTTTTGAAATTTATCTCGTATTTCAAGTTCTCCTCTCCTTTTTTAAAGAGTTTCAAGATAGGCTTTTCTTCCGCTTTCGTAAAGGTCGTTCCCTTCGGTATCTATTATCACCGTTGCCGGGAAATCCTCCACTTCAAGGCGGCGTATCGCCTCCGCGCCGAGGTCATCGTAGGCAACAACTTCCGCTTTCTTTACGCAATGGCTCAAAAGAGCGCCTGCTCCGCCTATGGCTCCGAAATAAACGGCGCCGCATTTTTTCATGGCGGAAACGACTTCTTCGCTCCTTTTGCCCTTGCCTATCATTCCGGTCTCGCCCGCTTCAATAAGCGCCGGAGAATAGGTATCCATTCTGTAAGAGGTGGTAGGCCCGGCAGAGCCTATTGCCATACCCTCCTTTGCCGGAGACGGTCCGACGTAATATATCACCGCGTTTTTTATGTCTATCGGAAGCTTCTTCCCTTCGGCAAGAAGCTCATAAAGGCGCTTATGTGCGGCATCCCTCGCGGTATAGATAACTCCGGAAATAAGACAGCTGTCTCCGCTTTTGAGCTTCCTCGCTTCTTCGGGAGCAAGGGGCGCTTTTATTCTTATCGCCATATCAGAGCACCTCCGTTTTATGCCTTGCGACGTGGCAGTTTATATTGACCGCCACCGGAAGCCCCGCAATATGCGTAGGCATACAGTCTATATGGACGGCAAGAGCCGTAGTTTTTCCTCCGAAACCCTGGGGCCCTATTCCGAGGGCGTTTATCTTTTCAAGAAGCTCGTTTTCAAGCTTTTCGTATACAGGGTTTGGGTTATGCTTTCCCGTTTCGCGAAGAAGCGCCTTTTTCGCAAGGAGCGCCGCTTTATCGAAAGTGCCGCCTATCCCCACTCCGACGATTACCGGAGGGCAGGGATTCGGCCCCGCTTCCTCAACGGTTTTGAGCACGAAATCCTTTACGCCCTCAATTCCGTCTGCCGGACGGAGCATTTTTATCCCACTCATATTTTCGCTTCCGAAACCCTTCGGCGCAACGGTTATTTTCAGCCTATCCCCCGGCACTATATCGTAATAAATCATTGCCGGAGTATTATCGCCGGTGTTTACTCTGTCGAGAGGGTCATTTACAACGGATTTGCGGAGATATCCTTCCGAATACCCTTTGCGAACTCCCTCGTTTACGGCTTCTTCGATATTTCCGTCTATATGAACGTCCTGCCCTATTTCGAGAAACACGCAGGCAACGCCGGTATCCTGGCAGATGGGAAGCCTTTCGCTTTCCGCAATTCTGTAATTCTCGGTTATCTTATCGAGTATCTCTCCGGCGGCCTCCCAGCTTTCCTCTTTTCGCTTTTCGGAAAGGCAGGCTCTTACGTCCTCCGGAAGCAGAACGTTCGCTTCTATACAGAGCCTTGCCACCGTTTCGGTTATGGCTTTCGCCAAAATCTCTCTCATATCTTCATCTCCGGTCTACTTCGAATATATTTCATCAAGGAGAACGCCGTCCCTCTCGATAACCTTCGCAACTACTCTCTCTCCGGTAATTATCGGCGAAGGCTTTCCGGTTATTCTCTCCGCCTTATCTTTCAGTTCCTCAATTGAAACTATATTCATTCCGCTCTCTTTGAGCCTTTCACAAAGTTCCCCGTTCTTCGAGTTTACCGCTATTCCGTACTGGGTAACGAGCACGTCGATATCCTTTCCGGGAGTTGAGATAACGTTTACTCTATCGGTAATTATCGGCTGCCTTGCCCGGAAAAGCGGCGCTATCACCATAGTGAGCTTTGCTCCCGCCGCGGTATCGCTGTGGCCGCCGGAACCGCCCATTATTCTTCCGAGGGAATCCGTATGCACGTTTACGTTAAAACCGGTATCTATTTCCGTCGCACCGAGAATTACCGTATCAAGCCCATTTACCGCGGCGCTTTCGTTATCCGGCGAAGCGTACTCAAACGCCGATATCTCTTTATGGAGTGGGTTTTCCCTTATGGACTGCACCGCCTTCAAATCAAAACATTGCACGTCCCGAAGCTCCCGGAAACAGCCTTCGTTCAGCATATCGACCATATAGCCGGTTATTCCGCCGAGACCGTAGCCGCCTTTTATGTTTTCGGAGAGCATGATTTCTTCAAGAAATTTTGCCGCCGCGAGGGAAGCTCCTCCGGCTCCGGTTTGGAAATTGAAGCCGTCTTTCAAAAGTCCCGAACGCTTTATGATTTCGGCGGCGCTCCTTGCCATAACAAGCCCGACCGGGTCCCTCGTTATGGTGGTCGTTCCGGAAACTATTCCGTTTCTGTCGCCTATTTCCGGCACCTCGACAACGAAATCAACAAACTTTCCGTCTATCGAAAAATCGTCAAGCTTTTCACAAAGTCCGTCGGTGATGACTACCGTTTTTTTCGCGTATTCGGCGTCGGCAAAGGCGTATCCAAGACTTCCGCAGGCGCTCTTTCCGAATTTTCCGGAGCAGTTTCCGTATCTGTCGGCGGCAGGCGCGGCAACGAAAGCTATATCTATCGGGGTTTTCCCGCTCTTTATGGCAAAAGGTCTTCCGCCGTGCGTATAAAACTCAACCGGCTTTTCCAAAATTCCGGAGGATACCGCAAAGCCGATGCCTGCGGACATATAGTCGGTCTTTATTCCGGTAACCGTTCCGCTTTTGATATGGCTTACAAGCGGCGAATGTATATCGAAAAGTGAGCTCGCGTTTACCGTTATATCCTTTATTCCGAGGGCGGCTATCTCTTTCATCACCGTATTCAGAACGTAATCGCCGTTACGAAGATGATGATGGAACGAAACAGTCATTCCGTCCTTTATTTCACACGCGGAAAGAGCATCGCGAATACTTTTGAGAACTTTATCCATAGAATTGGCCGCCTTCCCAAAGACTGCCCGCCGCTTCGAGAGTCTGTCTTGCTCTTTCGACTATGGGCAGGTCTATCATCTTTCCGCGGAGAGAGACAGCGCCTTTTCCGAGGAGCCTTGCCTCCTCAATGGCGGCGATGACCTCCTTCGCGTACTTTATTTCGGCTTCTGTCGGACTGAATATTTCGTTTATCGGGCTTATATGACGTGGAGCTACCGCCGCCTTTCCCGTAAAGCCCAGAGATTTCGCGAATTTCGCATCGGCAACAAGCCCTTCGTCATCGAAAGCGTCGGTAAACGGAGTATCGTAAACGTCAACTCCGGCGGCTCTTGCGGCAACGACCATTCTTCCTCTTGCGTAGAGTATCTCCTCGCCGGATTTAGTGCGTTTTGCTCTTATGTCGGCGGAAAGATCCTCTCCGCCGAGGAAAATCGCGGTAACTCTCTTTGTTGCCGAGGCTATCTCAAAGGCGTTCTCTATTCCGAGCGCCGTTTCGATGAGCGGTATGAGTTTTATTTTTCCAATCTCCATACCGTTCTTTTTCTCTATTTTGGTTATGATATCATCAAGCCTTTTCATATCCTCTTTGCAGGAGGATTTAGGCGGCATAATGGCATCAGGAGAACAGGGTATTATTTCTTCAAGGTCGGGAATACAGTATTTCGTATCTATCGCGTTTATTCTGACTATGGTTTCACAGCCGAAATCGAGGGTTTTAAGCGAATTTCTGACGAGTATCCTCGCGGAATCCTTTTCATCGGGAGAAACGGAATCCTCCAAATCGAGTATCACCGAATCCGCGAGCAGAGTGCCGCCGTTTATTATCATATTGGGAGTATTTCCGGGAAGGAAAAGCATACTTCTCCTCATTCTTCCTCACCCGCTCTCTTTACCGCCGCTTCGATCCTTGCGCGTATAACACAGTCAAGAGCGCCTCTGTCTGAAACGGAAACTGCGGCGTTCTCCACTCCGAGGGCGGAAAGCTCCTCATCCACGGTCTTTCGTATCGCTTCTCCGAAACGCTCCATAACAACGGAATCTATATTTATCGAAAGCCCTTCGGCAGGTTCTATTTCAACGTAGGTATCGCTGGATTCAAAAGTTCCCGCCGCCGCTCTTTTTACTATTTTCATAAATGTACCACTCCATTTCAGCCGATTGGTATAAATGTGCTATATCAATTACGGGTATATTATATAATACATTATATGGCATTTCAAGAGAAACTTGTATAAAACTATTGAAATAATGAAGTTTTCGGAGTAAACTGTACTTTATGGGAATGGCGGTGATAAAATGGAAACGGAATATATCGAAAACATTTCCGAAAATGAATACTCAGAACTTTCGGAATTTCTCGAAAAGAACGGAATAACTCCCGAAGAAAAGCCGGAAAGCTCCGTTATCATTCGGGAAAACGGAAATATCACGGCAACCGCTTCCGTTTCCGGTGAGCTTATAAAATACGCCGCCGTTGATTTTGAGCACCGTGGAAGCGGTCTTACCGCCGCTCTTATCACCGAAATAAGAAAACGGGCATTCGAAAAAGGGAAAAAACGTCTTTTCCTCGTTACGAAGCCGGAAAACAGAGCTATGTTCGAAAGCCTTCTTTTCGGAACCGTTGTTGCCGCCGAAAGCTCCGTGCTCATGGAATATCCCGCCGGCGGAATAGACTCATTTTTGAGCACCGTTCCGAAAATGAGCGGTGAAATCGGCGCCATAGTTATGAACGCCAATCCGTTCACAAAGGGCCACCGCTATCTTATAGAAAAAGCGTCCTCGGAATGCGACGGCGTTTATGTTTTCGTTCTTTCCGAAGAAAAGAGTGAATTTTCCGCCGCCGAGCGTCTTGAAAGAGTCAAAAAAGGTACCGCGGATCTTGATAACGTAATAGTCCTTCCCACCGAAAACTATCTCGTTTCCGAAGCGACTTTTCCCGGATATTTTCTCCGGAAAAGCGTTTCCAGAAACGAAGCCTTCTGCGAACTCGATATAGCGGTATTCGGGGAAAAATTTGTTCCCGCTCTCGGAATATCAAGACGCTATGTCGGTACCGAGCCTTTTTCCGAAACCACCGCCGCGTATAACAAAGCCCTTTCGGAAACGCTCTTTGAATACGGAATAGAGCTTCGTATCGTTGAAAGACTGAAGGATGAAAACGGCGAAGCCATAAGCGCTTCAAAGGTGCGCCGCCTTTTAAGTGAAGGCAGCTCGGAAGAAGCTGAAAAGCTCATATACCGCTTCTGAGATAAATTTTATAAATATCCCAAGGGGTGAGAAAAACGGAACAATATGATGTATATACATGCTTAACAGCGACCGTTATCAGCGTCGCCGCTTTCTGTTACGGGGCGTTTAAACTTTTCCGTAATAAAATACCGCTTTATTTTAAGATCATAGTCTTCGCTGTGGGTTGCTACGCTTTGGAGGAAGTATCTTCTCTTATCACATATCTTTGCGGAGGATTTGAAAACTATCTTACAGTAAACGCCCTTGGCGCTTTCGGTTGTTATTTCTTCCTTCTTTCCGTGAACTACGGTCAGATCGACGGAGTTGTTGATGACGGAAGTCCTGAATGTATAAAAGCAAGGAGGATCGCCCTTATCGCTCCAGCTGTTCTTTCAGCGGTACTCATAGACAGCTTTCTGGATATGCTTAAAATATCGGATCCTCTTACGGCAGGTTTAGGGCTTGCTATTTCCGCTCCCATACCCTTTGCGGCTTATTTCAGCCTCAAACATCTTGTTATCAAAGACGATGCCTTCGGATTTCTTAAAACCACAAGGGCATATAATTTTATGGCTCTTATTCACTATTTTCTTGAAATAATGTATATATATTCTTCTTTAAGGTACCCTGTTATAGGTTTAGTCATGGAAATCATGTTGCCCGTTTCTTTGTTCGGTATGATCATCGCGGCAGTGAAAGGAGCGGAAATATGGAAAACCTTAATCTGACACTTTTCGTAAGTATTGTTATCCCGCTCTGTCTTGCAATGCTCATTTTTGATTCCAAAGCAAGAGTAAATCTTATTTTCCTGATGATCGGAATTACAACCTGCCTTTTCTGCGGCGAACTCAGCGCCATTCTTGCGTCGTATATGCCTTTTTCCATACGCTACATAACCACAAACCTTACGCCCATAACCGAAGAGGTGTTCAAAGCTCTTCCAGTACTGATATACGCGTTCGT
>JAZLFU010000024.1:0-4083 GCA_045615915.1 Oscillospiraceae bacterium | reverse complement strand
TTGCTTTTTCACCGAAGATAGCGCGGAGAAGTCTTTCCTCTGCGGTAAGTTCGGTTTCGCCCTTCGGAGTTACTTTACCGACAAGGATATCTCCGGAACGGACTTCTGCGCCGATACGGATAATTCCGCGTTCATCAAGCTCGCGGAGAGCGTCTTCACCGACATTGGGTATATCACGGGTTATCTCTTCCGGGCCGAGCTTGGTATCTCTCGATTCAAGCTCATATTCTTCAATATGAACGGAAGTGAAAGTATCTTCTTTTACAAGTTTTTCGTTGATAAGAACGGCGTCCTCGTAGTTATAACCTTCCCAGGTCATAAATCCGATAAGCATATTCTTACCAAGTGAGATTTCGCCTTCGGCAGTTGCGGGGCCATCTGCTATTACCTGTTTTTCGGTTACGTGCTCGCCTTTAACTACTATAGGTCTCTGGTTCACACAGGTTCCCTGGTTTGAACGGAGGAACTTGATTACTTTATAATCATCTTCTGTTCCGTCGTCATCGCGTTTGATGACTATGTGCTCACCGTCAACCTTTACAACGGTACCTGCGTGCTCAGCAAGAACGCATACGCCGGAGTCAACCGCGGCTTTGTATTCCATACCGGTTCCGACGAAAGGTCTTTCCGTTTTAAGAAGCGGAACAGCCTGTCTCTGCATGTTGGAACCCATAAGAGCGCGGTTCGCATCATCATTTTCAAGGAAAGGAATCATTGCGGTTGCAACGGAAACGACCATTTTAGGAGAAACGTCCATATAGTCGACCTTTGCGTTATCTACCTCTATGAATTCGTCTTTATAACGGCAGGTTACTTTTGCAACTGCGAAATGGTTGTTTTCATCAAGAGGAGTGTTAGCCTGGGCTACGATATAGTCATCCTCGGTATCCGCAGTCATATACTCGACTTCATCGAGAACGGTGCCGGTGGCTTTATCAACTTTTCTGAAAGGCGCTTCAATAAATCCGTATTTGTTTATTCTTGCATAGGTTGCAAGATAGGAGATAAGTCCGATATTCGGACCTTCAGGCGTTTCGATAGGGCACATACGTCCGTAGTGGCTGTAATGTACGTCTCGGACTTCGAATCCCGCACGATCACGGGAAAGACCGCCGGGACCGAGAGCGGAAAGACGGCGCTTATGAGTAAGTTCTGCAAGCGGGTTCGTCTGATCCATGAACTGTGAAAGCGGAGAAGATCCGAAGAATTCTTTTATCGCCGCAACAACGGGACGGATATTTACAAGTCCCTGGGGAGTAATAGCCTCGGTATCCTGCGCCTGGATGGTCATGCGCTCGCGGATAACGCGCTCTACTCTTGAGAAACCGATTCTGAACTGGTTTTGGAGCAGTTCGCCTACACTGCGGATACGTCTGTTTCCGAGGTGGTCTATATCATCGGTGCTTCCGAATCCCCAATAGAGGTTGCACATATAGTTTACGGAAGCGAATATATCATCAACGATTATATGTTTAGGAATGAGTTCATCTACATTTTCTTTTATAAGAGAAACAAGAAGTTCTTTATCATCTCCGGCTTTTTCGGCGATCGCGGTAATGACGGAATAGCGAACTTTCTCGTTAATGAAGAGTTTTTCAAGCTCTTCTTTTGTAAGGTCTACGTAATCCTCGGCGTTTACCATGTTGTTGGAGATGACCTTTACGGCCCTTCCGTCAACTTCGACTTTAACTTCACGGACGCCGCGGTTATCAAGAAGCTCGCCGTCTGCTCTCTTGAGAGTGGTTCCGGCGCCGAAAAGGACTTCACCGGTCATGGGATCGGCAACCGGCTCCGCAAGAGTCATACCTTCAATACGTCTTGAAAGAGCAAGTTTCTTGTTATATTTATATCTTCCGACGCGGGAGATATCGTATCTTCTTGCGTCAAAGAAAAGGTTTGTAAGATGCTGTTCGCTTGTTTCGACCGTAGGCGGCTCGCCCGGACGAAGCTTGCGGTAAATCTCGAGAAGAGCCTCCTCGCGGGATTTGGTATTGTCTTTTTCAAGCGTGGCGAGAATCATAGGTTCTTCACCGAAGTAGTCTACGATCTGGGTATCGGTTCCAAGACCGAGCGCTCTTAAAAATGTGGTGATCGGGATTTTGCGGTTTTTATCTATTCTTACGCCGAAAACGTCATTGAGGTCGCTTTCGTATTCAAGCCATGCGCCGCGGTTAGGTATAACGGTACTTGCGAAAAGCTTTTTACCGGTTTTATCGAAACTCATCGCATAGTATACGCCCGGAGAACGAACAAGCTGAGATACGATAACACGCTCCGCACCGTTGATTACAAAGGTGCCGGAGGGAGTCATTATCGGGAAATCTCCCATAAAGATATCCTGCTCTTTAATTTCTCCTGTTTCCTTGTTCTGAAGGCGCGCCCTTACACGAAGAGGCGCAGCATAGGTAACATCCCGCTCTTTGCATTCCTCGATAGTGTATTTGGGCTTATCCTCGATATGGTAATCGATGAAGTCCAAAACAAGGTTGCCGGAATAATCCGCAACAGCCGAAATATCGCGGAATACTTCCTGCAATCCTTCTTCAAGGAACCACTTGTAGGAGTCTTTCTGAATCTCAATGAGGTTCGGCATATCGAGAACTTCATTGATTTCGGAAAAGCTCATGCGGACATTTTTACCGAGCTTGACAGGTTTTACGTTTACCAAATAGCTCACTCCATTCATCCGTATTTACGTCAATCATTTTTTACGCCGAAACACTTGCATTTTTCCGAAAAATGTGGTATGATATCTCTGATTTCGGTACAAGTGTCCATTTTGGTACATTTTATAATTATATTACTTTTGTCAAGTGGTGTCAACCTTTTTTTGAAGATTGACGCTATTTTTTTATAATTTTTTATATTTATAGGAAAAATTTATTTTTTCAGGATGTTTTATGCCCCATTTTTGTAAATTATTGGCAAAATGTTTTTCTTCTATTCAAAGTCTTTTTTTCTATCCGAAACGGTACTTTTTTGCAAAATGTTCACACGCTTCCGGGTGTTTCTCATGCCCCGTATCACCATTTTTTGGGCAATGTTTTTTTGTTTTTCGACTTTGAAGCAAAGAAATATTGCAAGAACCATGAATATATGTTATATTTAACATTAAAGTATTTTTTCGAGGAGGCGGCATTTTGAAAGATATCGAATCCGCAAGAGGGGAAATAGATTCTCTGGATAAAGAACTCGTAAATCTTTTTGAAAAACGAATGAAGCTTTGCGCCGAAATTGCTGAATATAAAAGCGAAAATAAAATACCGGTTTATGATACTTCAAGAGAAGCCACCGTCATCGAAAAGAGCGCCGTTATCGAAAATGAAAGCATAAGAAGATACTGCGCCGAATTTCTCAAAAGCAATATGGAGCTTTCAAAGCGTTATCAATGTGAAAAGCTGAACGTCCCCGCCCTTCCGGTAACGGTAAAATGTGGCGGAATAAATAAACTTTCTGATTTCTTCGACTTCAATAGAAAAGTCCTCGTTGTAACCGACAGCGGCGTTCCCGAAAAATATCTCGATACGGTCGTTTCACAATGCAAAGCCGCCTTTACTCTCGTTCTTCAGCAGGGTGAAAAAAGCAAGAGCCTTGAAAACTTTGAACTCATATGCAAAAAACTCCTTGAAAATGGCTTCGGAAGAAACGACTGCGTAATGGCTCTCGGGGGAGGGATGGTCGGCGACCTTTCGGGTTTTGCCGCCGCCTCATATATGAGAGGAATTGATTTTTACAATATACCCACCACCGTTCTTGCGCAGGCGGATGCTTCAATCGGCGGCAAAACAGCTATTGATTTCTGCGGAATAAAAAACTCCGTAGGCGCGTTTTACCCTGCAAAAGCGGTACTCATTGATACGGAGCTGCTTGATACCCTTCCCCGCCGCCATTTTGCAAACGGACTCGCAGAGGCGGTAAAGGTCGCCGCACTTCTTGATACAAGGCTCTTTGAAATATTTGAAAACGAAGAGCGCCTGACGGAGGTCAGGGAGCTTTATCTGGCCATGTTCCGGAGGTTTGAAGGCACGGAACGGGTGGCCGTGATTGATGGAAACCGCGATCCCGAAGAGATCGCGGAGGATG
>JAZLFU010000023.1:0-2708 GCA_045615915.1 Oscillospiraceae bacterium | reverse complement strand
AAACCCTTTCAAGGGTGAAGCTAAGTAATCAATGCACTCGGCTTGAACAAAGTGAAAGCCAGCGTCGTTAAGGCGCTGGCTTATATTATGCCCTTTCAGGGCGTTCCCATGCCACCCCTCTTAGGGGTGGTCATGACTTTTCGGTTTTTACGCCGGGCTTTTTGGGATTTTTCGGACGTTTCTTTTTTACTGTGTATCCCATTTGACCGAGCTTTTTTCCCTGGGAGAAGTATTCTCCGTGGGAATAGAAAATAACTCCGCTTTGACGAAGATTCAGTTTTCCGTTTTCATCAACGTATTTATCTTCAACGTCAACGGCAACGATTTCGGCAATAAACATATCGTGGCTTCCGAGACGTTTTATCTCCGTTACTTTACATTCAAGTGAGAGCGGGCTTTGGGCGATTATCGGAGCTTTTACCGCGCTTGCCGCAAGAGGAGTGAGCTTCATTTCCTTGAATTTGTCCGTATCCTTTCCGGAACGGACTCCGCAGAAATCAGCCGCTCTTGCGAGGTCGGAAGTGGTAATATTTATACAAAATTCTTTGTTTTCTTCGATTATATGATGGCTCCATCTTTCCGGTCGGATGGAAACGTAGGTCATTGCCGGATTTGAGCAGATTATTCCGGTCCAGGCAACGGTAAGTACGTTTGGGTTTTCCAAAGTTCCGCAGGTAACAAGCGCCGCGGGAGTCGGAGAAAGGAGAGTTCCGGGTTTCCAAACTTGTTTAGACATATTTATCCTCCGTAAATTTTTATATGCTTTATTATAAATCATTATGATAACACAGTCAATCAAAATGCATACCGGTGAAATATTATTTTATGAAAATATAGTATTTTTCATTTTTTTCGGCTAAAAATAACCAAAGGTGATGAAGTTGAAAAAAACAGGAATGCTCTTTGTTATCGGCGCTTTGGGATATACTTTTCTCGAAATGCTTTGGCGCGGATACAGCCATTGGAGTATGGCAATAGCCGGAGGAATTACTCTTGTAACTCTTTTCGGAGTTTTTGAAAAATTGAAAGACGCTCCGATTTATTTTAAATCCATAGTCGGCGGAGAAATAATAACTATAATAGAATTTGTCTTCGGCGTTGTTTTTAATCTTATGCTCGGTATGAGAGTCTGGGATTATTCGGCGGTAAAAGGAAACATTCTCGGCCAGATCTGTCCCACTTATTCAGTACTTTGGTGTTTTATAAGCGTTCCTATATCAGCTGCGGAAAAATTTTTCAGCAAAGAGAAATTCATATTGAAAAGAAAAGCTCTTCCATAATTTTTCTGAATAATCCGGACAGGTTTTACACAATCTATGTTTGAGGTGCATTGGAAATGGAGAACGGTAAAAAAGGGTTTCCTCCCAATTTAAAAGTTACTTCCGCCTATGATACGGCGGCTTTGCGTCCCTTTGCTTCGCTTTCACCTATGGAAAGAGAACGAATATTGACGCAGCTTAATACGGTAGGCTCAAAAAGAGAAATGAAGAACAACAGTAATTCGCATAAAAACCCTATTTCGGGAAGGATAGAAACTCTTTGAGCGGCTGTATTGCGAATGGGCGAATGATGACAGCTTTCGCCCTACATATAAATCACCTTCCGATTATTAAATGAATAGAATGATTTATACCGGAGGGAGGAGATAACCGATGCCTTTTTGCAATAATGTACCACGTTTTTTTCTCGGAGCCAACGCTCCGAAAGGATATTATTCAAAATTTGACCAGCTTTTAAATTATAAACCGGGTGCAAAATGTTTTCTTTTAAAAGGCGGACCGGGAACGGGAAAATCAACGGTGCTCAAAAAGGTTGCCGCGGCGCTTGATGAAAAAGGTTTGAGCACTGAGCTTATCTATTGTTCTGCGGATGTACAGTCGCTTGATGCGGTACTTACTTCCGATGGGAGCTTTTCTGTAATGGATGCAACGCTTCCTCATTCCGTGGAAGCAAAATATCCCGGAGCGTATGAAGAAACAATAGAACTCGGAGATTGCTGGGATACTTTAAAGCTTCAGGAAAATGCGGAAAAAATAATGGGACTTTTCAACAGAAACAGAGAACTTCACGAACGCGGGAGACGGTATATTTCGGCGGCGGCAAGTCTTTTGGATGAAGCTGCAAGACTTTCACTTTCGGAAATATCTCAGGATAAAGCCGCAAAATCTGCTTTGAGAATTTGCGCAAGAGAATTACATAAAACCTCAAAGCCTTATGGGAAAGAAAAAATACGTTTTTTAAGCGCAATTACAGGGGACGGAGTAACCGTGTTCGATGATACGGCAAGGCTCCTCTGTGGCAAAATTTACGTTGTAGATGACGATTGCGGAGCTGTTTCAAGAATATTTATGAATACGGTAAGGAAAACAGCGCTTGAAAAGGGCTATGATATTATCACTTGCCGCTGTTCTGTTTTTCCGCAGGAGAAAAACGAGCATATTTTGATACCGGAAGCCGGACTTGGATTTATGACCTCGAACGGAAGACACACAGTAAGCACAAAGCCGTATAGGATAATCCATGCAAAACGCTTTATAAATAAAGAGAAAAACGGGAAAACAAAAATAAGAATGAAATTCACCTTAAAAGCGGCAAATGAGCTTATAAAAGAGGCTTCATTATGTATGAAAGAAGCAAAGGCGGTTCATGATGACCTCGAAAAAATATATATTGGAGCTATGGATTTTTCCCTCGTTGATGAAAAGCAG
>JAZLFU010000022.1:0-3254 GCA_045615915.1 Oscillospiraceae bacterium | reverse complement strand
ATACGGCAAAGCAAAGGACGGACACGGTTTCACCTGGCAGGCGCTTTGTTCATATAAGCTTACTTTCAGCTTTGAACAAGATGCCGAACACCTCGCCTATCTTAACGGAAAAACCTTCTCTGTTAAAGATGCATGGTTTATGGATAAACTTAACTTCAAATTTCCAAAATAATGTTCAACATTAAAAAAGACGTCTTCCGGCGTCTTTTTTTATTATTGCAATACTTTTTCAAGCGCGGAAAGCAATGCTTCGTTTTCGTCTTTATCTCCGGCAAAAACGCAAAAATAATTTTCATCATAATATATTGATATTCCGTTTTCAAAAAGCTCTTTTCCACGTCTTTCCGCATCTTTCACTTTCATAAAAACGCTATCGGATTTAGAGCGAAATAGTCTTTCAACAGAATCATATTTTATCGCAAGTTTTTTTATCCTTATATAAAGACTGTCAATGCTATCCGTCAATTTTCTTTCTGCGGTTTTTATCGCAGAATCATGCTCAAATATTATTTTTGCCGCCGCCTGATCTTCCGCGGCCATTTTGCAGTCAAAATCCGGAAGCACGTTTCCGAATACGGCAACAAAATCACCACCGAAACGCATTTTTTTGAGCACAACCAAATCCTGAATTTCATTTACGTATTTTATCAATGAAACAGAATTATCTATAATATGACTTTCATCAACAATCACTTTGCATTTTACTGTCTTTGCAAGAGAAACAATATCCTCCTCAAAAAATAAAAGCGTTGTGGGAAAACATGGGTTGCTAAAAAACACTGCATCAGCATTGCTATTTTCAATTTCTCCTATAATATCCGCTATCCTCACTTTCAAATCCGAAGTTTTCCCCACGGAAATCACTTTAGAATCCGAAAGCGCAGATTTTAATATATCCGCAGCCCCGTCAAGCTCCGGAACAACAACCTTTGCATCGTTCTTCAATATGCTATGTAAAGCTTCATCATATCCTAATGCCGCTTTAACATGATCTTTTTTTACCGAAAAATGCTTTGCAATTGCAGTACAAAGCTCATTTGCCGATTTATCTCCCGGCAAATTTTTGTTATGTTCCCTTGCCGAATTTACAAGGTTTGAAAAGCATCCCTCAATATCGAAAAAAAATCTGCTCCCGTCAAGATATATCATCTGTTCACCCCATATCAAAGAAACTCATCTGTCTTGTTTCCGGAAGATCTTTAAGGACTCCGTTTAAACGAAGTATATCCATAACTCCCGAACCGACTCCGGAGCGCAGGTTTACGTCATCAATAGAAAGATATTCACCTTTTTGCCCTGCTTCTTCGAGCTGTTTTGCGGCGTTCTCTCCAAGTCCTTTAAGCGACACAAAAGGAAGACGCAGTTTTCCGTCCTCCGGAACATACTGTGTTGCTTTTGATCTATATAAATCAACCGGCAGGAATTCGTATCTTCTTGCCATCATCTCATTTGCAATTTCAAGCATTGTAAGCTGATCTTCTTCACCTTTATTCATACTCTCCATTGCGTGCATCTCTTTTATTTTATCAAGTACCGCGTCTCTGCCCTTCATAACTATACCGCCGTCAAGGTCATCTCCTCGAACGGTAAATACCGCAGCATAGAATTCAACCGGGAAATAAACTTTACAATACGCAAGTCTTATTGCTCCTATCTGGTACGCCGCTGCATGGGCTTTCGGGAACATGTACTTTATTTTAAGACAGCTGTCAATATACCATTCCGGAACTCCGTGCTCACGCATTGCCGCCTTATGCTCATCGGTCAGCAGTTTCTTTGCTTTTCCTTTACGGGTTATCTCCATTATTTTAAATGCCATACTCGGTTCAAGTCCGTAATGTATAAGATCCGTCATAATGGCATCACGGGTTCCTATAACGTTTGCAATGGTACAGGTTCCGTTTTTTATAAGCTCCTGTGCGTTACCGAGCCATACGTCAGTACCGTGGGAAAGTCCGGCTATCTGAATAAGGTCTGCAAAAGTTCGCGGCTTTGTTTCAAGAAGCATTCCGCGTACAAAGTTTGTACCCAGTTCCGGAAGTGCAAGGCTTCCTGTTTGGCAGTCAATATCTTCAGGCATAACTTCAAGCGCTTTCGGCGACTGGAAAAGGCTGTATACCTTTTCATCACTCATTGGAATATCAACAGTTTTAAGTCCTGTCATATTTTCAAGGTATTTGCAGAGTGTCGGAACATCGTGTCCGAGCTCATCAAGCTTTAATATCGTGTCATGAAGCGCATGGAAGTCAAAATGTGTTGTAAGCATATCCGAATCCGGATCATCCGCCGGATGCTGCATCGGACAGAAATCCGTTATATCATATTGCGCGGGTATTACTACCATTCCGCCCGGATGCTGTCCCGTTGTACGTTTTACTCCGGTACAGCCCATAGCAAGATAAGTTTCCTGGGCTTTATTATAGGTAACGCCCTTTTCTTCGCAATATTTAAGCACATAACCATACCCGGTTTTATCCGCAACAGCTCCTATGGTACCCGCTTTAAAAACATGGTCTTTTCCGAAAAGCTCTTCGGTATACCTATGAGCATAGAACTGATATTCGCCGGAAAAGTTAAGGTCAATATCCGGCGCTTTATCTCCGTGAAATCCGAGGAATGTTTCAAACGGAATTTCATGACCGTCGCGCTTATAATCCGTTCCGCAAACGGGACATTTTTTAGGCGGCAAATCAAAACCGGAACCATATTCTCCGTTCAGGAAAAATTCGCTGTGTCTGCATTTTGGACAAACGTAATGCGGAGCAAGAGGGTTTACCTCCGAAATACCGCTCATGGTCGCAACAAAGGAAGAACCTACCGAACCACGGGAGCCTACTTGATAACCGTCCTCGTTTGATTTTGTAACGAGCTTTTGAGCAATAACATAAAGTACGGCGTATCCGTGCTTAACAATTGAATTAAGCTCCTTGCTCAAGCGTTCCTCAACAACCTGCGGAAGTTCTTCACCGTATATTTCATGAGCACGCTTCCAGCATCTGTTTTGTAAATCCTCCTCTGCGCCCTCTATGTAAGGCGTATATGTACCGTCAAGTATGGGTTTAAGTACATCGCACATATCCGCTATCCTATTCGGAACGGTTATAACGACTTCCCTTGCCTTTTCCTCTCCGAGATACGAAAATTCATCAAGCATCTCTCTCGTTGTTTTTAGGTAAAGCGGAGCCTGGTTATCCGCATCGTCATATCCTTGAGCATTCTGGATTATCTTTCTGTATTCTCTGTCCTCCGGATCA
>JAZLFU010000021.1:0-1097 GCA_045615915.1 Oscillospiraceae bacterium | reverse complement strand
AGCACTTCAAGTTTTTCCGCCGTTATAGTATCCGGCCTTCCCGCCTCAACGGTTATCTCCCTCACCGTTTTCATATTGAAGCTTGCTCTTACCGTGCTCAAAACAGTATCGAGCTGTTCCGCCGTGAACACCGTTGGAGTTCCTCCGCCCATATATATGCTTTCAAGCCGAAGCCCAAGCTTATCAATAAGCTTTGCCGTATCGCGGAGTTCTCCACAAAGGACTGTAATGTATTCGGGAATAAGCTTACCTGTTTTTTCAACGCTGTTTGAAATAAACGAACAATATGAGCATCTGCTCGGGCAAAAAGGTATCGAAATATAGAGGCTTACGGATTCCGGCCTTGAAAGGCTCCGTATCTCCACTTCGCGCTTTGCGGTTTCGATCATAAGATCAAGCTTTTCATCACTCACAAGGCGTTCCGTTTTGAATTTTTCTCTTATCTCCGGAAAATCAAGCCCTTTATCATTCAAAGAAAGCGCCGTTTTCACCGGGCGAATACCCGTAAGTGTTCCCCATTTCGGCACTATTCCGGTTATCTCCGAAAGTATTTTATAAACGAGAGTTTCGAGCACTCTGCATTGATCGTCCCCGGAATTTTCTTCAAGGGAAAGTTCTTTTTCTCCGATAAAAGCTTTTGCTTTTATTGTGTTTCCGAATATCCCCGTATAAATATATTCCTCGTTTTCGCCGATATCATCGGGAGAATCACATATTTTAAGCTCTTCACCGCGTAGAAACATACGGCAAAGAGCTTCTGTTTCATAAAGGAACGGATGCGAATCAATTACAAGGATCATAATACGTCAAGGCCCAAAGACTTTCTCACGTAGGGATTTGCGTAACGTTCTATATCAAGAGTAGTTCCGGGGCCATGGCCGGTAAATACTTCGTAATCTCCTTCGAGTTCTCCGATTTTTTTAAGAGAAATTCTTTTATGTAATATGAACCCTCAGATTCTAATAATACAACTGACGTTAACGGCGCATCAATTGTCACCACTCTTATGAAGACGCTTGTAAAACAAAGGCAACATAAAAAATATATTTCTATAACTATTTCGATTACGTAGATTTAATTAAAATATTGACAATAAT
>JAZLFU010000020.1:0-2227 GCA_045615915.1 Oscillospiraceae bacterium | reverse complement strand
AGCTCTTTAAAAAGTGTTGAGCCTACGTACCCAAGATCGCCGGTCAGAATGAGGTCGTAATCCGAAGGCAAGGTATAGGTGTCTCTGAAGAATCGCGAAACGGTGGCGCAAGCGGCAGGTGCCATCGCGGCGCCCATATTGTTCTGGTCGTTTATGCCGAGATCCTCCACCGTTCCGAATGTAACCGCCTTGATAAAAGGGCTTTCGCTTTCCCTTGAAATCACAGCCGCCCCTGCCGCGGTCGCAGTCCATTGAGCAGTCGGCGGCCTTTGTCCCCCGTATTCAAGAGGAAAACGGTACTGCCTTTCCGCCGAGCAGAAATGGGAAGAAGCGCAGACCATACAGTTCTTTGCCGCCGCTTCTGTGAGCACCGCGCAAAGCCCCGTTGCCTCCGCATAGGTCGAGCACGCTCCGTAAAGCCCGATGAACGGAATATCAAAGCCTCTCGCTCCGTAGCTTGAAGCTATGCACTGATTTAAAAGGTCGCCCGCAACGGTATAATCGATATCGGAGACGGAAAGACCGCATTTTTCAAGCGCCTTTTCTTTCGCGAGGATCTGCATTCTGCTTTCCGCCTTTTCGAAGGTCTTTTCTCCGAAGCGGGAATCCCTGTTTATGATATCGAAGTCCTTTCCGAGCGGCCCTTCGCCCTCTTTCTTTCCGCCCACCGCCGCAGAGCCGAACACTCCCACCGGAAGATCGAATATAAGCGTCTGTTTTCCTATTTTATGAGCCAAAATACCGCCACCCGATTTTCAAAATTTTTCAAAGTTATTTTCTCCGGTTTTTTCGGAATTATTACTGTTGCGGTATTTCCGTATATGTGGTATTATATCTACATAAACGTAAAGGAGGCATTTATATGTCAAGAATTTTTGCAAACATTGCGGCCTTTTGGGCCTATCTTTCGACCATACTTCTCGGAATCGTCTTTATCGGACTCAGCATTTTCATAGGCGTAAGCGACAGCGACACAGAATATATACAGATAACCGGAACCGTTGCCGAAATAAACGAATACTACGATTTTGACAACGAACTCCAGCACAGCGTTTTCGTTGATTACGAGGTAGACGGAAAGAAATACGAGCACGCCGAATACGGCTCTTATTCCTCCTCGATGAAAGTCGGCGATACCGTTGAGGTTTACTATAACCCCGAAGAGCCCGAACATATCCAGGCGGAAGGCTTCAAGACGATTCCCTACGTCATCGGCGGAGCGGGCATTGTCGCCATTCTCGTCGGCGGTTTCCTCCTCGTAAAAAAGGTAATCACCGGAGCTTGATTTTCTTTCCGTTCATAAAATATTTACAATTAAACTGTATGATAATGTATTGACAATGTAATGCAGGTATGATATTATAATATCACAGTAGTTCAGTTCTTTTTATGAAAGGAGCAATGCTAAATGCCAAATACACTTATCCAGTTTAGAGTTGATGAAGATTTAAAGAACGAAGCGTCGGCGCTTTTTGAGGAGCTCGGAATAGACCTTTCCACGGCGCTCCGTATGTTCCTTATCCGCTGTGTAAAAGAAAACGGAATCCCCTTTGATATGAAGCTTGACGAGGAAATCAGAAAGAGAAAGCAGAATGAGTTCCGCGCCGAGCACGAAGGAAGAAGATAAAACAAAAACCGCGATCCCACTTTTCGGTGAGACCGCGGTTCTTTTTATATTGAGAAAAAGCAGATAATTCCGTAGATGACCGAGGCGGCAAGTCCGTAGACGATGACCGGACCGGAGATCGAAAACATTTTGGCGCCTATACCGAGCACCCAGCCTTCGCTTTTGAACTCCATTGCCGGAGAGACCACCGCGTTCGCGAATCCGGTTATGGGAACGAGAGTTCCGCCACCGCCGAATTTCGCGATATTGTCGTAGACTCCTATCCCGGTGAGAACGGCGGAGATGAAAATAAGCGTAACGGAGCAGAGCAGAGCGGAATCCGGCGTAGTGAAGCCGAGGCCTTTATACAGGTTTGTAAACCATTGACCTATTGCGCAGATGGCGCCTCCGATAAAAAACGCTCCGGAAAAATTCCGAAGGCTGTTTGTTTTCGGCGCGGCGGAACCGCACATTTTCTTATATTCTTCCGGCGATATTTCCAAAATAAAAGCACCTCTTTTTTTTCTTTCCGGGAATATCGTTCCCGAAAAAAGGCGCTTTATTCATTTGGCGGAAAGGAATTTTGTTTAAATGAAAGCGAAATTTGAGAATTTTTGTTTT
>JAZLFU010000019.1:0-3603 GCA_045615915.1 Oscillospiraceae bacterium | reverse complement strand
TCCGAAAAGTCGGGTGCATAACCAAGTACAACAACATGATCCGGTACTATTCCTATTCCCTCCCAGGCATATTCGGAATTAGAGAGGTAGTATTTTCCGCTCGTAAGCTGGATGGCAGAGCCGTCGTTTAATTTGAGCGTTTTTTGCATAGAGCCGACTCCGGCGGTCTGTGTTCCTACTATATTGGCTTTTCCGAAATCACGAAGACTTGCTGCAAAAAATTCGGCGGCTCCTGCGGTGGATTCATTGGTTAGAACGACCATAGGAATATTTGTTTCACGGGAATTTGAAGAATAGAGAACTTCGGTAGTTCCGTTATTATATTCAACGTAAAGCATATCGCCTTCACCAACAAGTTTATCAATTATAGTTGCGGCAGAGGAGAAGAGTCCGGAATTTAAGGAACGAACGTCGAATATAAGTGCCAAGGCACCTTCGGAAATGGATTTCTCGACTGCTTTACTGAATTGATCCGGGGTGCTTTCCGTAAAGTCATCGATTCGGATATAGTAATATTTGCCGTCAAAAGAGGTGTTTGAAATTGTGGAGGGAGTTAAAATACGACGGGTTATTTCCATTTCGTTGTCTTCGTTATCGCGTCTTACCACAAGGGTTACTTTTGTTCCGGCATCGCCAATAAGAAGTGCTTCCGCTTCGGAATAATTATCTGCGGATACGTTTATATCGTCAACCTTGATAATTATATCTCCGGGAAGGATTCCGGCGGAGGCAGCTGTGGAATTTTCGTAAACTTTTGTAACGGACATATATCCGCTGTTATCCAAACTTGCGCTGATTCCTACTCCTGCGATAGTTTCAGAAGAAGCCTCTAAATACGCGGCGTAAGTTTTGGCATCCATATATTGAGCATACGGATCGTCAATTCCGTCAAGGTATCCACGTGCAACGGAATCCATCAGCTTTGTTTCGTCGATATCTTCCGGTTTGTTTTGACGAACATATCCGTCTATTTCCGTAAATTTTGCGTACATTTTTTCGCGTTCGGTAATACTGCTTACTTTTTCATTGAAGTTGCGAAGTGAAAGTACCATAGTCAAAGAAAAAGTAATGGCTGCGGCAACTATTATCAAAGTAAGTGCAGTACCCAAAGAAATTTTTTTACCCATATTTTACTCCTTAAATAATATTAGGTGATATAAGGAAGCGAATCAACGGAGCTTCCGTTAATACGAACTTCAAAATGCAGATGCGCACCGGTGCTCCAACCGGTATTTCCAACGTTACCTATTTGCTCACCCATTGCTACGATATCTCCGACGTCAACGGTTATATTGCTTAAATGAGCATAGAGCGTAGTTATTCCACCGCCGTGGTCAACGATTATGTACGTACCGTAGCCATAGGATTTTCCATTATATGGGCAGTATTTTGTGAAAATGACTGTTCCGGTATTTGCTGCAACGACTTTTGCTCCATGTATTCCGGAGCCTGTTATATCATTTCCGGTGTGGAAATCCGTGTGATTAAAACGCCAGCCATAATAGCAGGATATTGTATTGTATCCGGGAACAGGCCACATCATTTCGCCGCCAACATAATCGGCACTTGAAGTTTTTAGATTTTTATAGATATCTGCGATTTCCTGCTGGACCTGTTTGTTCAGTTCGGCAATTTCCTCATAGTTTTCCTCATATTCTTTTTGAAGAGCAGAAAGATCCTGAATTGAGCTTTGCGCTTCCAAAAGTTGAGCATCAAGTTCTTTTTGAGAATCGGCAAGCCCTTTTTTCTCTTCCTCGAGCACTGTTTTGTCTTCAATTACGGCGGCTTTTTCATCCTCAAGTTTTGAAAGCTCGAATTTGAGGTTGGATACAAGTTCGGAATCGTGCTCGGAAATCCTTTGAAGAAATTCGCTTCTTGTTAGAAATTCAGATACGCTTTTCGAGGTTAAAAGCATAATAAGCGAATTTGCTGTATCCGAATAGCCTCCGGTCATATATATTGCTTTTACACGATCACGGAAAAGCTGCATACTTTCATCTATATCGGCTTCTTTGTCGGCAATGCTCGCTTCTTTTTGAGATATGCGTTTTTCCATAATTCTGATTTTTTCTTCGCATACGGATATCTGTTCTTTGATCAAATAGATTTTTTCATCTATTGAGTTTGCAAGAAGCTGTTGCTTTTTCTTGCTGTCTTTAACGCTTTGAATTTTATTTCCGAGTTCTGTTTGCTGTTGGTAAAGCTCCTTTTGACGGTCTTGAAGATCTTTTATCTGATCTTGATAGTCATCTTCGTTTTTGGGAGCATCTTCTGAATCATCGCCGTCTTCTGTGTTCTCTGTGGCTTCAGAGTTTTCCGAATCTTCTTCGCTAATTCCAGATTCATCTTCATCGTTTTCCGCTTCACCATCTGTTATTTCTTCATTTTCATCTGCAAAGATAACTGATGAGGGCATAACGGCAAAAGCTATGATAAAACACAGAAAACAGCATATCAAAGAAATAAAAATGCGGTTAAGAGTTTTTTTATACATAAATTACCTCCGAAGAAGTGATTTTTTAAACTTTAAGATGTTTTCCCATAAAAGTAATGCAGCCGAAAACTCCTATAAGTGCTCCGCCGCCTATAAATCCTATTAAAAGTTCTTGGGATATGGCAGAGAAGGGAACTATTTCGGAAATGATCATATTAAACCATTCCGAATTTTGGGAAGCTATCCATTTTGAGAGATAGTCGTAAGCAAAAAAGATTATTCCAAAGGAAAGCGCTCCGGAAATAATACCTAGGTTCATACCTTCAACTATAAAGGGAAGACGGATAAAACCGTTTGTTGCACCAACGTATTTCATTATGTTTATTTCACGGCGTCTGCTGAATATGGTAATTTTTATCGTATTTCCGATTATCATAAGGGAAACAATTATGAGAAGCCCGATTATAATGATCCCGCCGGCGTATGCCATTCTTTTTATTCCGCTTATCACGTCTCCGACTTCGGTAACTGCGAGAACGGAATAAACGCCCTCAATTTGCTCTATTTTTGAAATCGTAAGGCTGAATTTGGATACATCGCTGAATTTTACGTTAAACGAATCGGGAAGATTGTTTTCTCCGGACTTGGAATATGCTTCAAAAAGCATACCGTCATCATCCATTGAATTCATCATATTGCGCAAAGCATCATCCTTTGAAATAAATTCGACGGATGAAACTTTTCCGGTTTCCATTATTTTTTCTTTTACGCTTTCGATGCCTTCTTCCGTAATATCGTCGTTAAGAAAGACAACGGCTTCGCTTTTATCTTCAAGAGCATCTACAACGCTTGAAATATTTATGGAAAGAAGAGCGGCGACACCGATAAGCAGCATGCACGAAACAAGAACGCCGATAGACGCAAGGGACATAAGTCTGTTTTTCCAAAGGTTTTTGAAGCCTTGACCAACAAGGTAGAAGAAACTGTTCAGCATGTAGTCGCCTCCAATCCTTCGGTATCTTTTACGACTTTACCTTTTTCTATTGTTATTACGCGACGATTAAACTGTTCAACAAGGTCGTGCTCATGAGTTACCATAACAATAGTAACGCCGAGCTTGTTTATCTCCTTTAATAAATCAACTATTTCGTATGCAACTCCAGGGTCAA
>JAZLFU010000018.1:0-3753 GCA_045615915.1 Oscillospiraceae bacterium | reverse complement strand
AAAAGTTGAAGATTGATTTTAATTAGTTAATATTTTTCGGAGGTATTATATATGGCAAAACAAATGTTGTATGGAGATGAAGCCAGAAGAGCTCTCCAGGCAGGTATTGATAAACTTGCCAACACGGTAAAAATTACTCTCGGCCCTAAAGGTTGCAACGTAGTTCTTGATAAAAAATTCGGAACTCCGATGATTTGCAACGATGGTGTTACCATTGCAAAAGAAATCACCCTTTCGAATCCTTTCGAGAATATGGGTGCTCAAATTGTTAAAGAAGTTGCTACAAAAACAAATGATGCAGCGGGTGATGGTACTACTACTGCAACTCTTCTTGCCCAGGCGCTTGTTCGCGAAGGTATGAAGAACGTAACTGCCGGTGCTAACCCCATGCTCGTAAAACGCGGTATTCAGAAAGCAGTTGATGCAGCTGTTGAAGCCGTGCTCAAAGATGCAAAACAGGTTTCCGGTTCTAAAGATATTGCGCGTGTTGCAACTATTTCCTGCGGAGATCCCGAGCTTGGCGAACTTATTGCTGATGCTATGGAAAAAGTTACGACCGATGGTATCATTACCGTTGAAGACAGCAAGACAGCAAACACCTATATCGAAGTTGTTGAAGGCTTGGAATTCGACCGCGGTTATCTCTCTCCTTACATGGTAACCGATAGCGATAAGATGATGGCAATTATGGAGGATTGCTCTATCCTTCTTGTTGATAAAAAGATTTCCACTTTCCAAGAGCTTGTTCCTATCCTTGAACAATGCATGAGAGCAGGTAAAAAACTCCTTATCGTTTCCGAAGACGTTGAAGGCGAAGCTCTTACCAACCTTATTGTCAACAAACTCCGCGGAACACTTAACGTATGTTGTGTAAAAGGCCCCGGATTTGGCGACAGAAGAAAAGAAATGCTTCTTGATATTGCTGCTCTTACCGGTGCAACCCTTGTAAGTGATGATATCGGCCTTGAACTTGCAGACGTAAAACTTGAGCATCTCGGATTTGCAAAGAAAGTTAAAGTCGATAAAGACAAAACTCTTATTGTTGACGGTGCAGGTAGCGAAGAAGCGATCCAGTCCCGTATCGCAATTATCAAAGCTTCTTACGATACTGCACACAGCGATTATGACCGTGAAAAACTTCAGGAGCGTCTGGCAAAGCTTGTCGGCGGCGTAGCAGTGGTAAAATGCGGTGCGGCAACCGAAACCGAAGCGAAAGAAAAGAAACTTCGTATCGAAGATGCTCTTAACGCAACCAAAGCTGCAGTTGAAGAGGGTATCGTAGCCGGTGGCGGTGTTGCTCTTGTAAACGTGATCGGTGAAGTTGAGAAAGTTCTTCCCACCACACATGGTGATGAAAGAACCGGTGTTAAAATCGTTATACGCGCTCTTGAAGAGCCGATGCGTCAGGTTGCTATCAACGCCGGCCTTGATGGTTCTGTTGTTGTTGATAAAGTACGCCGTGCAAGAAAGAAAGGCTATGGCTTTAACGTATTTAACGAGGAATTCTGCGATATGATCGAAGCCGGTGTTGTTGACCCTGTTAAAGTAACTCATTCCGCACTTCAAAACGCGGCTTCTGTTGCAGCAATGGTTCTTACTACCGAGAGCCTTGTTACAGATATCCCGGAAGATAACGGCAGAATGATAAATACCGTTCAGGATCAGATGGTACAGAAACCTCATCCGGGCGGCTATTCCACATATTGATTTAAAGGCAATAATGAAAAAGGCTTCCTTTGTTGGGAGCCTTTTTTATATAAAAACAAGCCCGCAAATGCAGGCTTTTAAAAATACATATTACGCTTCGGCTTCTCCGAGCTGACGATCAAGCCATGTGGAAGCAAGGTCGAGAGCGGCATACAGACCATCGCGCTCGGCACGTTTTAAAACGATTTCGGTGGGAGCGGCATTTGGATCGGTGGACATCATCTGCATTACAATATGTCCAGCCATCTCTATTCCGTTTGCTTCAACGGTGTTGTTTATCTGGAGCATTACGACGTAAGGATCACGCATATCTCCGTAATATATGATTTTTTTGCTTCTTACAAGAGGACGTCCCTTGTAAGTCATAAATTCTTTTTTCTCTTCAGCCATAATGTTCTCCTCAATCGTTAAGATAAGTCTTTACAAGAATCTGAAGAAGCTCGTCGCGGTCAATACGGCGGATAAGACTTCTTGCGTTATTGTGAGTTGTAATATATGTCGGATCTTCAGAAAGAATATATCCGACTATTTGGTTAATGGGATTGTATCCTTTTTGACGGAGAGCATCGTATACGGTAGTAAGAATTGCTTTTATTTCTTTTTCTTTATCTTCGCGAATCGAAAAGGAAATAGTAGGTTCATTCATTGAAAATCCTCCTCTCGTTTTAATAATCCAACTGAATTAAATTGCTACACATCTATTTTACAACAAAATAAAGTTCAAGGCAATAGCTGTAAGGTAAATTTTCTGTAAAGTTAAGAATTTCTTTAGATAAAAAGGCGGCAAGCCTGTTTTGTAAAGACTTGCCGCGGTAAATTTTACTTTTTGGGGATAAAAGAAGGATTATAAGCGTAGTAGTTTTTGCAGTTGAGTTCATCAAGAAGGTGTTCAAGGCTTTCACCGAAACGTTGATAGTGTACTATTTCACGTTCACGAAGGAATTTTATTGCATCACGAACATCGGGATCATCGCAAAGCAAAAGAATGTTATCATAGGTAATTCTTGCTTTCTGCTCTGCGGCAAGATCTTCATGAAGGTCGGCAATGGGATCTCCGGTAGATTGGAATGTTGATGCACAGAAAGGAACGCCATTTGCATCTACAGGGTAAATGCCTGTTGTATGGTCCGCAAAATAAGGAGCAAAGCCGCTTTCTTCTATTTCTTTCATAGAAAGATTTCTTGTAAGCTGATGAACTATTGAGCTTATCATTTCCATATGCCCGAGTTCTTCGGTTCCTATATCGGTTAGGGTGGCTTTCGCAACGTCATTCGGCATTGCATATCTTTGAGAGAGATATCTCATAGCTGCTCCGGTTTCTCCATCCGGTCCGCCGAGTTGAGTTATGATTATTTTTGCCATGGCAGGATCTGTTTTGGCAATTTTTATAGGTTTTTGAAGTTTCTTTTCATATATCCACATATTCAGCCCTCCTTATATTCCCAGGGCCACGGGCCTTCTGTCCATTGCCAGCTCTTTTGACCGTCATAATCGTATCTATCGAGCATACCGTATTTTTTCTTGTATTCGTCAGCAGCTTTTTTCCTCATATCAAGGTGCTTTTGATAGAAGGTCAAAGCTTCTTCACAATTTGGGTGCGTATCGAGGAAAAGTGAGGTTTCGTCAAGAATAAAATCGCAGGC
Organism: Oscillospiraceae bacterium; assembly: GCA_045615915.1. Lineage (GTDB taxonomy): Bacteria > Bacillota > Clostridia > Oscillospirales > Ruminococcaceae > UMGS1668. The sequence continues at coordinate 403 of JAZLFU010000018.1, read as the reverse complement.
GACTATTCTTGCAAAAAGAGTTTTTTGTTCAGTATCCATTTACTTTACCTCCTTTGCCGCAACGTAAGGAAGATCGAGTGCAGGGAAAATAGTACCTCTTGATAGGGCTGTATTTGGTTCGTAAACGGATTCCCATTGTTGCATAGGTACTCTTGCCATTGCAAGTACCAAGCCTCCGTTACATGTCGGAAATGTTTCGGTGGTGATGCCACCGTTTGTGTTGTTTTCCATTTTATCAAACTCCAAATAGTATTTGCATGTTTTCCATGCAAAACATATTATGCAGGGAAGCTTAAATCAGATAAAAACGGATTTTTTTAAAGAAATTTCAACATATTATAAAAAAATTACACATTTTTATAAAAATCGTATTGCAAAATAAATATTATTTATTATAATATAT
>JAZLFU010000017.1:0-11404 GCA_045615915.1 Oscillospiraceae bacterium | reverse complement strand
GGGAAAATAGGTCGATGCCGGCACTAAGCGTAGTTCTTCTTGAGCTACGCTTTTTACTTTCCTCCTTAGCTCAGTTGGCAGAGCATGCGGCTGTTAACCGCAGGGTCGTTGGTTCGAGCCCGACAGGGGGAGCCAAAGGTTATCAGGGCGCTCATTACGGGCGCCCGGTAATCTAAAAGGGCCTTTAGCTCAATTGGTTAGAGCAACCGGCTCATAACCGGTCGGTTTGGGGTTCGAGTCCCTAAAGGCCCACCATTTTTATAAAGTAAATATAGGGGCATAGTGTAATGGTAACATCCCGGTCTCCAAAACCGTTGTTCAGGGTTCGAGTCCTTGTGCCCCTGCCAATGAAAAAAGCAGCTTTAGAGCTGCTTTTTTTAGTGAAATTCGTTCCTGCAGAACGAGTGAAATGTGTCTTCGGCACGTGAAATGCTGCTTTGCGCATTAAGGAACGAATTTTATTTCACATTCAAGCGGAGCGAGAATATTTCACAATGCCGAGGTATGAGGCATTATTTCACATTGGCGGCAACCGGAAGTCGATGACTTTAATTTTCCGGCAAATATGTTATAATAATTATACAGATCATAGTTTATCGGTTAATTATTAGAACGAAAAAGCGCTGATAAATAGTGAATGTAAAAGCATTTTTACAATCGTTTATGAGGTTTGTAAAAGCTATTTTATAGAAAATAAAATTATTTTGGAGTATCTTTTATCTGTAAAGGAGGTCATGGAAATGCAGATTTGTGAAAGATTGAAAGAGGCAAGAAAAAACAGAGGAATGTCGCAGGAAGAAGTGGCAGAAAGAGTTCTTGTATCAAGAGTTACCGTTTCGAGTTGGGAAAATGGTAAAACATTGCCGGATATAGCAAGTTTAATTTCCTTAAGCGACCTTTACAATATTTCATTAGATGAACTTGTAAAAGGAGATTCCAAGATGACGGAAAAAGTAAAAAAAGATGTTAAAAATTCGCAGGTAAAGACAAGAATAATTATTACGGTGGCGGCAATTGCTGTGATTTTCGGCATTTTATATACGATATGCCGGGTAATTGGCGGCGCATTTGAAGATTTTGCAGATGCAGCTGCTCCATGGGTATTTTTAGGAATCGGAATAGCCGGTGCAATTACATATTTGGGTACAACGGAAAAGAGTAAAGAGGTTTCGAAAGATTCGGAACAGTAAGAATTATTTTTAATAACAGACAGATAAAATCTCAGTTTGTCGAGATGTACCTTTTGATCAGATTTAGACATAAAAAGAGCATTGCCTTTGCATTGCTCTTTTTTTATCGGTTTTGATAAAACTTGAATTGCCGGCTTAACGTTCAAACCCAGTCCGTATGGTATGAGTAAAATATTTCGTTTAACACATAAACTAAATGATATTATTGCTAATTTATAACGCCGGTGTTATAATAAAAATTGTATATTAGCTTCAATTGTTTTATTTAGGGGTGAATAAATTATGAAAATTGCGCTAAAAAGAATTTTCTCAATTATTCTTGCGGTTCTAATGTGTACGAGCGCTTTTCCCGTTTCAATTTTCGCGGAAGAAACGGAGGAACAAAGCGAAGCATTAGAGGCTGAATTCCAAAGCGATACGGAGATTTTGGAATTCGTTGATACGGAGGAATTACATGAAGAGGAAACCCCCGAAGAATCAGAGGAGCCGGAGATTGAAGAAATCCCGGAGGAAACAGAAGGACCGGAGACCGAAGAAGTCCCGGAAGAAGCCGAAGAGCAAGAGGTTGAAGAAATTCCGGAGGAAACCGAAGAACCGGAGATTGAGGAAATCCCGGAAGAATCCGAAGAACCGGAGATCGAAGAAGTTCCGGAAGAAACCGGGGAGCCGGAGGAAGATTTGACCGATATCTGCGAAAGTAGTATGGAAATGGTAGAAGTTATTTCCAATGCTATGTCAGATGCCGCTCTTAATAATGCTGATGAGTATAAAATAACGTATGAAAACGTTTTTGACGCGGAAAATAACAACCCGACTGCGTATACAAAAGGTAAGTCTGTTGCTCTGACTTCAATAAGCAGAGAGGGTTACGTATTCGGCGGCTGGTATAAAGAATCTGCGTATAAAACGAAAGTTACCTCTATTTCATCAACGAGCAGCGGAGATATTACGCTGTACGCTAAATGGACTCCGATAAACTATACTGTTGTATTTAATGCGAACGGCGGAAGCGGCTCAATGAAACAGCTTTCCTGCTCGTACGACACAGGATATGCGCTTTCTGAAAACAAATTTACCCGCAAAGGCTACGTTTTTAACGGATGGAATACAGCAAAGGACGGAACGGGAGACCCTTTTGAGGATGAAGAATGGTTTGAGAATTTAAGTAGCGTAAAAGGCGCAAAAATCACTTTGTATGCTCAGTGGGATCCTATAAATTATATAGTGCGTTTTGATGCTAACGGCGGAGAAGGAATAATTGAGGATCAGGAGTTTCGCTACGATGAACAGAAGCCCCTTTTCTCAAATGAGTTTACTCGCAGAGGCTATATGTTTAACGGCTGGAAAAAAGGAAGCACTTCATATAAAGAAAATCAGTCGGTAAAAAATCTTTCCGCAGTAGAAGGCGAAGTCGTTGTTTTAACTGCGCAATGGAAAGCCGATCCTGCTTATGAAGGATATAATTATTCGATCGTTTTTGAAGGCAACGGCTCAACAAAGGGCACAATGAAGCCTTTGGCAATGAAACTGGGTACCGAAAAGGCATTGACTTCAAATACTTATACAAAAGACGGTTATCATTTTGCAGGCTGGTCCCGTGAGCAGGACGGAGAAACCGTATATCAGAATAAAGCAAAAGTAATTGATTTAAATGAAGTTTACGGGGAAAATCCGGTTGTCCTTTATGCCGTATGGGAAGCGAATACTTATACGGTAACTTTTAACGGAAACAAGGGTAATTATATCCCCGAAGGCGCAACGAAAGCGGCAACGACCTATACGCAAATCTTTACGTACGATGAATTGGAAACGCTGGATCCGGTAAAGTTTTCACAAAACGGTTATGAGTTCAAAGAATGGAATACGAAGAACAACGGTACCGGTGTATCGTATAGCGACAGCTGTTCCGAAGTTTTCAATTTGAGCACGGCGAATAACGGAAAAGCAACTTTGTATGCGATTTGGGATCCCATAACCTATAATATTGTTTACGATCTTGGCGGCGGAACGAACAGCGAATTAAATCCCGAAGAATATAATACAACAAAAGCGGTAAGCCTTAAAGTGCCCACCAAAAAGGGAAGCACCTTTGTCGGTTGGTATGATGAAACCGGTAAAAAGGTAACGAGCATAGCGAAAGGCTCTTTCGGAGATAAAATGCTTACCGCGTATTGGAACGTAAATACATATAGCGTTAAACTGAACGCAAACGGCGGAAAAGGAACTGCCCAAACGTTTAAGGGACTGAAATACGAAGTTGAAAGCTTCACCGTTCCGGAATCTCCTTTCTATTTTACCGGATATGACTTTACGGGCTGGAATACCGCGGCGGATTCAAGCGGAGAATCCTATGAAGTCGGTGAAATTGTTGATTTTGACGTAAAGAACAACGGAACCGTAAATCTCTATGCACAATGGACATATACTTTCGATATTGACGGAAACGGCGATAATGATAATACGTTCATAACCGATATTAAGCGTAATTACAAAGAATCTTTTATTATTGATTTTGAGCCTGAACGCGATGGATATACTTTTGTCGGTTGGAATACCGATAAGGCAAAAGCCGATCTCGGAACGGCGCAGTTTAAACCCGGCGCGAAAATAAGCAATATTGCGGGTAAAAATCTCTACGCGGCATGGAAACCTATATCTTATAAGGTTATGTTTGATCCCAACGGAGCGACCGGAAAAGCAAGCACCCAGACTTTTACGTATGGCAAGACTGCGGCGCTTAAAGCCAATACCTTCAAACGCCCGGGATATGCGTTTATCGGTTGGAATACCGATCCTTACGGATACGGTACATATTATTTTAACGGTGAATATTGCGGCAATATGACCGCCGTTCCGGAAACGATAGTGCTCTATGCTCAATGGCAGAGAGAAACCTATACTATTTCGTACGTGCTCAACGGCGGAGATGACAGATATACAAATAATCCTTATTATTATGACGTTGATTCGCCTACCATATATCTTGGCTCTCCGGTAAGAGAGGGATATACTTTTGCCGGATGGTATAAGGATCCGAGATTTTCTTCAAAGATAACCCAAATAAAGCAGGGAAGTACGGGCGATCTTACCCTGTATGCAAAATGGACTGCTTTAAAATATAAGATAATGTTCTTTGCCAATGGCGGTTCGGGAAGTATGAGCAGTATGCAGTGTACGTACGGTTCTGTATACAATTTGCCGGCATCGAAATTTACACGTTCATGGTGGCTCTTTGATGGCTGGAATACAGAACCTGATGGATCCGGAGAATATTTCTATGATAGGGAAGCGGTATGGAATCTCGGAAATTTTGAGGGAGAAATCATATGCCTTTATGCCCAATGGAAACCTTATGTAGATATTGTTTTTGACGATTGGGACAGAGAATTCAGTGAATATGGAACCCAAAAGTATTCATCTTTTATTATAACAGAATATGAATGGTCTTGGACTAAAAATTACAGAGGCACATATGATGTGGATATTGATTTAGTATGTGAAAGAACATATGATATGGGTAATTGGGAATTCTGTCATGCAACGTATAAACTTATATCAGCTGATTCCGAAAGAGTAGTTGAAAGCGGGAATTTGTTAGAAGGTTATATTGACGTTGGCGACGTATTTACAATGAGCGAAAGCTGGTATGGTCTTCCCATCGGAACGTATTATCTTGTGGTATCGGATTATGTATGGTAAATAAAATACCCTTTTAACCTTTTCATTTTATTCAGTAACAAATAAAGAGAATGTGGCGCTTTGCATTCTCTTTCTTTCATAAAAATCGTGAAATGTTTTTTGGAGGAATTTATGTTCAATAAAAAGAATTTTATTCTGATATCGGTTTCCGCTCTTATTGCGTTTTTGCTGCCGTTTCTTGCCGTTAAATTCGTAAACGGCGATAGCGGAATGGCGGTTTGCTTCATACTTTTCTTTGCCGTAAACCCGGTGTATGCGGTGATCTGCGGCGTGTTTTCCGGCAAAGATATAAAAAATATGTGGTTTGCGGCGCCGCTTTTCAGCCTCTTTTTCCTTTTGGGAACATGGCTTTTGTTCGATATGGGAGAGGTCGCGTTTATTTACTATGCGCTTATTTATCTCGCCCTGGGTTTGGTTTCCATGCTTATTACCAAAATTGCAGTAAAAAAACGTGGATAAGAACATGTTTCGCAAGAATTTCGCCAACGCGATAACGGTTTTGAGAATTATTTTCGGCGCCGCGCTTATTTTTACAAAGCTCTTTTCCTTTGAGTTCTGGTTTTGCTACGCGGCCTGCGGAATAAGCGATTTGACAGACGGCGCCGTCGCGAGGGTGCTCAAAGCGGAAAGCCCGTTCGGAGCGAAGCTCGACAGTATCGCGGATTTCGTTTTCTTTTCGGTGCTCATTTTGAAAATAATAGGTGCGGGGCTTTCCGGATTTGCCATTTTGAGCACGGTGGCTATCGCGCTGATAAGGCTTTCCGGCTATGCCATCGGTTTTATCAAATTCGGCGAGTTTTCGGCATTACATACGCTTCTGAACAAGGCTATGGGAGCGTTTATTTTCATCTTTCCGCTTCTTTCGGCGTTTTTGGGTGATCAGGTATCGGAAACGGCTGTCTGCGCGGTGGGGCTTATTTCCGCTCTTGAAGAAATGGCTATAATTATTAAATCAAATAAACTCGATAGAGATTGCAGAGGGATTTTATTCATTTAAAAAGGAGATTCCCAATGAAAAAAGCAGTATGGTTTATTCACGGGAGGAGCGGCTTTGCGTCCGAAGCAGAGCACTATATTCCGCTTTTTGAAGGTTATGACGTTATCGGTTTCGATTATGAATCAAGGCTTCCCTGGGAGGCGGAAAAGGAGTTTCCGGCGGAATACAAGCGCCTTTCGGAAAAATACGATTCCATAACGGTGGTCGCGATAAGTATCGGCGCATACTATACTTTGTGTAACCTCGGTCTTGAAAAAATCGAGAGAGCCTTTCTCATTTCGCCGATAGTCGATATGGAAAATGTCGTTTCGGGTATGATGAAAATGGCGAACGTAACCGAAGATGAGCTTCGTGAAAAGAGCATCATCGAAACGGATTTCGGCGAGACTCTTTCCTGGCAGTATTACACCTATGTAAAGGAGCATCCGATAAAATGGAATATTCCGACGGATATCCTTTACGGCGAAAATGATAACTTCACCGATATCGGTACAATGAGAAGTTTCGCGGAAAAAATAAACGCCACCCTTACCGTTATGAAGGGCGGCGAGCATTGGTTTCACACCGATGAAGAGATGAAATTTTTAGATGAATGGATAGATGAAAAAAAGGCGGCAAGATGAGCCGCCTTTTTTCTTATACTTTTCTGTTGTAAATAGGTTTGATATGCTTTGCGTTGCCGCCGACTATAATAAAAGCGCAGACCGCCGCGAAAACCATAAATCCTGCAAGCACGTTCCTCATCGGAAAAACTTCCGCAAGCGTTCCGGCAATCAGTTCACCGAGCATTGAGCCTATGGTGTTCGTCATAATGAATATTCCGTTGAATCTCCCTTTTCGCTCGTTGGGAACGTAGGACTGGGTGGAGGAAATCCTTATGTTGTACGAGGTAACTCCGAGTATTCCGAGAGCGAAACAGGCAATGCGCATAGTCCAAAGCGAAGATGCAAACAAATAGAAGCCTTCTATGAGGTCAACGGCAACGTAGACGAAAAGCGCGATATTGAATTTTTTGTTGACCGGGAAATTTATTCTGTAATGCAAAAATCCGCCGATAACACGCCCCAATGACATCACGAGCCAGACGGACATATATGTATATTCGCCGTCTGCAAAGGTTTCTTTAAACCAGGGGAGGGTTATTACCTGGGAAGCGCCGTTTGTAAGAAAGCTTATCATAAAGTAAACGGTTATTGCGAGAAGACCTTTTTCCGCGAGAAGATAGCGCATACCTTCCTTCGTATCATCAACGTATTGGCGAAGTCGGTATTTTTCGGTTAAATCCGTTCCGTCCGCTTCAACATGGCTTATCTGCGTTTCAAATATGGCGGCGGTAAGGAAAAGAGCGCTGTCCAGAAGCATGAGCGGGAAAATTCCGAGAGCGTTATATATGAGCGTTGCAACCGGTATCATAACCGTTGTAATGGTTTCGAGGGCGCTTGAAATCGAATACGCCTTTCCGAAATTGCCTTCGCTTATGAGCATAGGATAAAAGCTCTCGAATGCCACAAGATAGGCGCTGTTTATCATTCCGCTTATGAAAATGCCTACGGCGAAAACCCCGAAATTGAAAACGCCGAGCCAAACTGTAAGTCCGAGCACGAGGTAGAGCGCCGCGACGGAAAAATCGAGCATATATATGGTTTTCCGGCGGGAAAATCTATCCATAAGAGTGCCTGAAATTACGGGAGACGCAATTTGCGGCAGGGTATAAAGGAAGATATACAGCGCGTAGAGCATTGTGGATTCGGTATAATCGAGCACAAAAAGGCTCATCGCGAAGCTTGCAAGCGAGTTCCCCGCCATGGAGATAAAGCTTCCGATGGTTATTATTGTAAAATCTTTTGTCCAAAGCTTTTTCGGCAATATATCACTTCCTTTCTCGGTATGATTTTATAGGGATCCTTCATAGAGCAGTTTTTGTTTTTTGTATTGCAAGGTATAAAGTTGATAATACATACCGTTCTTCTCGATAAGCTCCCGGTGGTTTCCCTGCTCAGCAATTTGACCGGAGGAGAGAAGGATTATATTGTCCGCGTGCTGAATGGTCGAAAGTCTGTGGGCGACTATCAGCATGGTTCCTATGTTTTTCATCTTTTCAAGGGAATCCTGAATAAGTATTTCGGTTTCGGTATCAATATTGGCGGTCGCTTCGTCAAGTATCATCACTTCCGGTTTATGAATGATGGTACGTGCGAATGAAAGAAGCTGGCGCTGGCCCGCGGAGAAATTGTTTCCGCGCTCGTTGACTTCTTCATCTATGCCCTTTTCGAGTTTCTTTATAAAGGAATCCGCATTGACGTAGCGGCAGGCTTCCCATATTTCCTCATCGGTAAATTTATCTTCCCGAAGTACGATATTGCTTCTTACCGTGCCGGAAAAGAGAAAGACATCCTGAAGCATCTGCCCGAAATGTTTACGGAGAGACGATATCTTTATATTTTTTATATTGATGCCGTCAATAAGTATTTCGCCCTTCTGTATATCGTAGTTCCGGCAGATAAGCGAAAGTATGGTGGATTTACCTGCGCCGGTAGCGCCGACAAACGCAACGGTCTGACGCGGATAGATATGGAAGGAAAGCCCCTTCAATACCCATTCGTTCTCTTTATAGGCAAACCAGACGTCCTTGAATTCGATTTCTCCCTTTATTTCGTCAAGCTCAACGGCGTTCGGCTTATCGACTATTTCCGGTTTCATATCCATGACCGTAAATATCTTTTCAGCGGAGGCAAGGGCGGATTGAAGCAGGTTGAACTGCTCCGCGAGAGTCTGTATGGGATTAAAGAATTTCGATATGTACAGATAGAAAGTAACAATCGTTCCGCTCGTCATAGTCTGGCCGAGGAAGGTCGTATTTTCAATACAGCCTTTTGCGCCAAAATAAAACAGAAAGAGTACCGATGAAATATGAAGCATATATACCATCGGGCGGAAAATTCCGTAAACCAAAAGCTCGCCCTGGCGCGCTTTTTTCAGCGAGTTGCTCTTTTCTTTGAACTCTGCCATTTTGCGCTCTTCCTGATTGAATATCTGGGTTATCTTTATTCCGGAAAGGTTTTCAGAAAGGAAGGTGTTTATATCGGTGGTGCGCTCTTTTACGCGGCGGTAAACTTTTCTTGTAAACGCGCGGAAGATATAGGTAAAAAGCACTATGAACGGAACAAAACAGAGCATCATAAGAGTAAGCTCATAGTTTATAAAAAGCATTGAAACGAAAACGCCTGTTACGATAAGGATGTTTTTTGCCATAACAACGAGTATGTTTGTAAACATTGAGGAGATGGCGTTTGTATCGTTTGTAACCCTTGTTACGAATTTTCCTATGGGGATACTGTTGAGCTGTTCGTGGGAAAGGCTTTCAATATGGCTGAAAAGGTCTTCACGGAGGGCGGAAAGTATCTGTTGACCGGTCTTTTGCAAAAGAACGGATTGTATGTAGGTAGAAACAAGGGAAACTATGAGTATGCTGATATAAACCGCCACCATTTTATAAAGAACGGGCAGTTCAAAATCAAGCTTTATCATTTCCTCGATTTCGCCTATTATTTTCGGCGAAGCAAGATCGTAGGCAATGGAAATGAGCATAATAACGATTGCGGCAAAGAACTGCATTTTATACGGCTTTACGTAAACGAAAAGCCTTCTTGCGATTTCTCCGTCGGAGATATTGCGCTCGAAACCTATTGCCTCTTTTTTGTTTTTTATCATGGCGTAGGCGGTTATGAAAATTATTGTAAAAACGCCTATTATTCCGCCGCAGATGAGAAGGGGAAGGTAATCATGCATTTTGCATTTCACCTTCTTCCTCGAGCTTTTGGAGGTCGACCATACGCCTGTATTCCGGGCAGTTTTCATACAGAGCGCCGGGGGTGTCTATGGCGACTATGCTTCCGTTTTCGATGAAGATTATTTTATCCATTTTTTCAATGGTGGATATTCTGTGAGCGATAAGGATAGTGGTTTTTCCTTTTCTTACGGCGCTTAAATTTTCGAGTATGTTTCTCTCGGTTTTCGTGTCAACGGCGGAAACGGAATCGTCGAGTATAAGTATCGGCGAATCCTTCATAAGCGCTCGCGCTATTGAGATACGCTGTTTCTGTCCGCCGGAAACCGTTACGCCTCTTTCTCCGAGCATGGTATTGTAGCCTTCGGAAAATTCGCGTATGTTGTTATCAACATCGGAAAGGGTTGCCGCTTTTACGACTTCGTCCATGTTCACCTTATCGGAAAAGGCCACGTTCTTCGCAATGGTATCGCTGAAAAGAAAGTTATCCTGGGGAACGTAGGCACAAACTCCGCGGACTTCCTTTATCGGAACGGAGTTTACGTCCTTTCCGTCAATAAAAACAGTTCCGTCCGGTACGTTATACATACGCAGTATAAGGTCAACGATTGTAGTCTTTCCGGAGCCGGTCCTCCCAAATAGCCCGACGCTTTCTCCGGCGTTTATTTTGAACGAAACATTGTTGAGAACGTCCCTTTCTCCGGTTGGATAGCGGAAAGTGAGATTACGAAATTCAATGTTTCCTTCGACTTTTCCAAGCTCGCCTACGCCGTCGCGGTCAAAGATATCCTGCTTTGAATCGAGAAGCTCGCTTATTCTCGAAAGCGAGGCTTTTCCTCTCGAAGTCATATCTATAAGTTCGGAAATCGCCATCATGGGCCAGACTGCGGCATCGAAATAGCCAATGAACTCCATAAGCTCGCCGGCGTTGAACGTGCCGTTATAGACAAGATATCCGCCGTAACCGAGGATGATACATACAACGGATTCAACAAAGAGCGTAACGAGCACCTTTAAAAGCGTGGATGCCTTTGTAAACTCCACGTTGGTGTCCTCATTGTATTCGTTGAGCTTTTTAAACGCCATCAGTTCCTTTGCCTCTTTTACAAAGGCCTTTATGACGGAAATGCCGGAAAAACTCTCCTGGGAGAAATCCGAAAGCGCGGAAAAGGCCTCCTGGCGTTTTTCCCATTTTTTAGTCATTGATTTTCCTATTATTACGCTTATAAAGACGAGCAGAGCCATGGGAATAAGCGAAAGGCAAGCCATTTTTATATTCATGCTCATCATTTTATAAACGGAAAGCCCACCGAGGATAAATATATCAAAGACAAATATAAATCCTGAGCCGTAGCAATCCTGAACGGTTTCAAGGTCGTTTGTAAAGCGGCTCATAAGGTCGCCTACCTTGTTTTCGTGGAAAAATTGCCGGGAAAGGTCTTTTACGTGGGAGAACATTTCGTTGCGAAGATCCGTTTCAACAAGTATTGCGGAGCCGAAAAGCCCTATTCTCCAAAGAAAACGTCCAGCGACAAGGCAAAGCGCAATGAATACAAGGGGCATACAGATTTTATCAAGCAGAAAATCTTTATCGAAAGCAACCGCCGCGCCGTCTATTTCAACGAAGCCGGTGTTTATTCCGTTTATGACCATCTGATAAAGATTCGGTATCATAAGCTGAACGTAGTCCACCAAAAGAAGCGCAAAAACTCCGAAGAGCAAAAGCCATGA
>JAZLFU010000016.1:0-47692 GCA_045615915.1 Oscillospiraceae bacterium | reverse complement strand
TATCCATTGCTACCCGCTCCCGTCTTTTTTATTAAAGGATATTTATTCCCTCTTTTTCACATTCCGCTATCATATCTTCGGGCCATACGGACGACTGTACCTCTCCTATATGGCGCTTGCCCAGAAGGAGCATACAGATCCTCGACTGACCGATACCGCCGCCCATCGTCTGGGGAAGTTCTCCGGCAAGAAGCGCTTTATGGAAGGGAAGCTTTTTTCTTGCTTCGAGACCGGAAACTTCAAGCTGGGCATCGAGGGTTTTCGGATCGACTCTTATTCCCATGGAAGAAATTTCAAATGCTCTTTCGAGCACCGGGTTCCATATGAGTATATCCCCGTTCAAGGTCCAGTCATCGTAGTCCGGCGCTCTTCCGTCGTGGCGGTTTCCGCTCTTTAACGGTCCGCCTATCTGCATAAGGAACACCGCTCCGAATTTCTTCGCGGCTCTGTTTTCTCTCTCCTTCGGCGAAAGCTCCGGAAACTCGTCCTCAAGCTCCTGGGCGGAAACGAAGCCTATCTCCTTCGGAAGAAACGGAGCTATGCAGGGGAACTTTTCGCAAAGCTTATTCTGGGTTTTGAGAAGCGCATTATAAATGTTCTCCACAGTATCTTTAAGAACGGCAATATTGCGTTCCTCCGGCGAAATGACCTTCTCCCAGTCCCATTGGTCAACGTATATCGAATGTATTTCATCAAGAGTCTCATCGCGTCTTATGGCGTTCATATCGGTATAGAGTCCCTTTCCACATTCAAAACCGTATTTTTTAAGAGCCATTCGCTTCCACTTCGCAAGGGACTGAACGACTTCAACATCGCGTTTTATATCAAGGATATCGAAGCTGACCGGTCTTTCGACTCCGTTCAGGTTATCGTTAAGACCGCTTTCCGGAAAAACAAAAAGCGGAGCGGAAACTCGTGTTAAATTAAGCGCTTCGGCAAGTTCTCTTTCAAAACAGTCCTTTATGAATTTTATCGCTATTTCGGTTTCAAGTATATTGAGGTTTCCGAACATTGCCTCTCTTTCTTCGCCTTTCACGAATATCCCTCCTTTTTAAACAATATAACCGTATGTTAACATACTAAAACGTTTCCGTCAATGATTTTTTTGTTGCATAATTCTTTTATTTATGCTTCGGATATGATATATTTATTGTGTGAGGTGGTTTTATTATGGAATTTCAGGCAGAAATACTCCGCACGATACAGAGCATTGCAAACCCGTTTTTTGATTTCCTCTTTACGGCGGTAACTTCTGTTGCGGAAAGCCTTTTTATAGTCGGGATACTGCTTATAGTTTACTGGTGCTTCGATAAGGATACCGGAATTTTCCTTATGTGGACAAATCTTTTCGGCCAGGGCTTTTCCACCGGAATAAAAGGCGTTTTCAAAGTTCCGCGCCCCTTCGGTATAGAAGGGATACGCACCATCCACGCCGAAACCGCAACGGGATACTCCTTTCCGAGCGGACATACAAATGCTTTTACCAATATGATATGGTCATTCGCCTTATGGCATAAAAAGAAAAACCTTTTCGTTCTTGCGGCAATTCTTCCGCTTGTTGTTGCGTTTTCAAGAATGTATCTCGGCTGCCATTGGCCGATTGACGTTATTGGCGGATACGTTCTCGGTCTTGCCGCGCCGTTTATCACCTATCCCTTATACAGACGTTTCCCGGAGAAAAGATATTTATTCTGCTTTATTACGGCGGCAATCTATATCCCCTTTCTGTTTATTCCGGAAGTTGACAAAAAAGACCTTATCTCCTGTCTGGGATGCAGTTTCGGTCTTGCCGCCGGAATTTATATCGAAAACAGATTTGTAAATTTCGAAAACGCCGGAAACGGTAAAAACAGACTTTTGCGAATTGTGGCGGGAATACCCGTTATCGCCGCGGCGTATTTTCTTCCGAAGCTCGTTTTTCCCTCCGGGTACGTTTTTGATTTCATCAGATACTTTCTTATCGGCGTAACGGGTATCGCTTTCGCGCCGGCAATTTTCAAAAAACTCAAAATATGATAAAAAGGAATTTTTATAATGGAAAATGAAACCGTAATAAAACCTGTTGCGTATATAGAAACGGATTTCGATGAAAAATTCGGGATACCGAGACAGAGCGGAAGGGTTCCCTCCCTCACCGGAAAAATCGTTTTTCTTCCGCAATACAGAAATCCGGATGCGCTTCGCGGAATAGAAGACTTTTCCCATCTCTGGCTCATCTTCGATTTTTCTAAATCCCACCGGGAGGAATGGTCGCCCACCGTAAGGCCTCCCCGTCTCGGCGGAAACACGAGAGTGGGCGTTTTCGCAAGCCGTTCTCCGTTCAGGCCGAATCCGCTCGGGCTTTCCTCCGTAAAGCTTGAAAAAATTGAGCACGACGAGCGAAACGGGGACGTACTCATAGTTTCCGGCGTTGACCTTTTGAACGGAACGCCTATATTCGATATTAAACCCTATATACCGTACAGCGATTCCCACCCGGAAGCCTTCGGGAGTTACGCCGACGAAATGAGTTCCCACTGTCTTTCGGTAACGTTCCCCGATGAATTCCTTGCGCTTATACCCAAGGAAAAACGCGAAGCCGTTATCGACTGCCTTGCGGACGATCCCCGGCCCTCATACCAAAACGATCCCGATCGGATTTACAATATGAATTTTGCCGGTTTCGATATCCATTTCACGGTATCGGAAAATGAACTTAAAGTTATAGGAATAAACTGAAAAGGAGCGGAATTTTCCGCTCCTTTTCATTATTCGTTTTCGTTTTCCGAAAGCGGAAAAGTCAGAACCACTTTATAAAGGTCTCCGTCGAGGAAAAGACTGAAAACTCCGCCGCAAAGCTCCGTAAGAGATTTCGCTATCGAAAGTCCGAGACCGTTTCCCTCGCTGTTTCTTGAAGAATCTCCCCTTACGAACCGTTCCATAAGTGTTTCGGCGGAAACATTTAGTGGCTCTTTCGATATATTTTTTACACTTATTCTAACGTTTCGCGCCGCTTTTTCGATATTGAAATACGCCCTCGTTCCCGGCTGGGCATACTTCACTATGTTTTGTATGAGATTATCGAAAACCCGCCAAAGCAGTCTTCCGTCAGTAAATATCAAAAGCTCGTCCTCCGGAACGTCTATGACCGGAGTTATCTCAGCCGATTCAAGCTTTTCGGAAAACTCGCCGACGGACTGCATAATAAATTCGCCTATGTTGAGATTATCCTTATTCACCGAAATCGCTCCAGAGGAGGCTTTTGAAGCTTCGATAAGGTCCTCCGTAAGCTTTTTTAGTTTTGCGCTCTGGCGGTCGATAACGTCAATATATTCCGCCGCCTTTTCGTTTTCTATCTGCTCTTTTTTGAGCAGGTCAACATACGAAACAATGGAGGTCAGCGGCGTTTTTAAATCGTGGCTTACGTTAGTTATAAGTTCGGTTTTGAAGCGCTCGCTTTTTAATCTTTCCTCTATCGCCTTCGTCATACCCTCCGCCGTACCGTTAAGCTCGTTTCCGTACTGTTTAAGCCCCGGCCAAAATTTCGTGGTATCGACTTTATAATCGTAGTTTCCCTTTGAAAATTCCTCACCCGCTCTTTTCAGCGCCTTTAACTGGTTGCCGAACCATACAACAAGGAGAAGACAAACGGTATCGAGCACAACAAGCGCTATCAACGCAAGGCCTTCCATCACGTCTATCATCAGAACAAAAAGCAGGAGATTGAGTATCGTGAACGCGCAGTACGCAAGCACAAGCTTCCAGACGTCTGGAACGGCCAATATCGCCCAACGTAAAAAGTTTATCAAAGCCAAACCGAGTTTATATATAATCGTATTTTTCCACCAGCCCTTTACCTTGAAACGCGCCGCCGCGGTAAAGCAAACCGCAAGACCGAGCAATACAACTATATAGGCGGAAATTCCGGAAAACAGAACCCTTGTTATATTGGCAAAATTATTGATCGACAAATAATAAAAATCATCCGTAACGCAGGCAAATATTATCAGCTCAATAATAAACAGCAAATCAAAAGGCAATTTGTTTATTCCGCGCATGGCAATAACTCCGTCTTTATCCACGCCGGCGGAATACATAAGGAACACAAAAAGTACAAGCGATAAAACACCGGAGCAAAGCGCCCAACCGAAGAAATCCACCCGGTGCTCATACATAAAATAATACGGGTATGAAGCGCTCATAGGAACTATCGGCATATCTATATATCCGTCCGCAGTATACTCCTCAATATGTTCTCCCTTTGAATTTACCTCAAAAAGAGTATAGCCGCTTATAACCGTTTTACTGTTGCTTTTTCTTGTATCTACAACGGTTTTACCGCTTCCGTCTTTTATCACGTATGAGAAATTCGCCTCGTGAAACAGAAATTCTTCGTTCTTAAGTCCAGAAATGTCTTCCCAATATACGTACTCCGCAACAAATTCGAGTCTGTTCCTTATGTAACTTTTGCAAAAACCGGTTTGTTCAAAATCGCTCGATACGTAATTATACGCATCGTTATCCTTGCAGCATATTATACATACCGTAGACGCGACCGTAAGCATAATAAATATCGAGGCAAGAATAAACGCCACAGTTTTCGTAATGGCACTTCCGCGAAGTTTCCTCATTGCTTACCCTCCAGTTTATAGCCTTTTCCCCAAACGACTTTAAGATATCTCGGATTTGCCGGATCTATTTCAAGCTTCTCTCTCAAATGGCGGATATGTACGGCAATAGTACCCTCCGCTCCGAGAGGCTCCGTATTCCAGATATAAGAATATATCTCCTTTGAGGAAAACACCTTGCCGGGATTTTCAAGAAAGAGCTTCAGTATATCGTATTCCGTAGGAGTAAGGTAAACGGATTCGCCGCTTATGGTTACGTTTTTAGTCTCATCGTCAAGTTCTATTTCCTTGAAAGAATAAGTGGAATCTTTTTTCTGCTCCATTCCGCCGAGATACGCGTAACGGCGAAGCTGAGCCTTTACTCTGGCGATAACTTCAAGAGGATTGAACGGCTTCGTTATATAATCATCCGCGCCGGCGGTAAGTCCGAGTATTTTATCTGTGTCTTCGCTTTTCGCCGTAAGGATAATTACGGGAAGATTATACTCCTCACGCAGTTTTGTCGTTGCGGAAACTCCGTCCATTTTCGGCATCATTATATCCATAAGCACGAGATGAACCTCGTTTTCTTTCAAAAGTTCAAGCGCTTCGCTTCCGTTTTCCGCTTCGAGTACTTTATAACCTTCTCCGGAAAGATATATTTTAAGGGCGTTTCTTATATCTCTGTCATCATCACAAATCATTATGCAGTACATATCTTCACCTCAAAATAAGTCTACCAGTTAATGGATTAAAAATAAAGTGATTATTTTCTTAAATTTTTATTAAGAAAAAGGAATGTATAAAAACAAATTCATACATTCCTTTTTTCTTTTACATTTCTATTCCGGAAAACAGAGCTTCGATATCCGCTTCATATTGCGAAGCGGCATTTATTATACATATCCATTCTTCCTTTTCTTTGACAGCCATGCGCTCGAATATCTCCACAGTATCAGTACCTATATCCACGCTGAGTTCTATATCCATATAGTGAATATCCTCTCCGCCAAAGTTCATAACGCCCTTTTCATAATCCACAACACAATAGCTGCTCAGCGAGAACATCGAATCAAGAGTTTCATTCAAATATCCCTCAGCGGTACATTTTTCTTCTCTTGAGAGCGCGGTGTTTTCAAAAGTAAAATTCAGCGAAGCTCCGGTTTCACTTGTAGCGAAAGCTCCGTAACCGAAGGCGCTGCCATCGGAATAAAGCTCCGTTACACCGAAAGCCTTTTTTGCCTCATCATCGGACATAAATTCGAACCCTTCCGGCAAAGTTGCCTTTATATCCATATAGTCATTTATATAAACTCCGTCTTTAACTTTTCCGATATCAAATACTTCCTCTTTGCCGCAGGCGGAAAAAGCAAATATCATCAAAAGTGCAAGCAAAAGTGAAAATATTTTTTTCAAATCCGATACTTCCTTTTAAGTCTTTTTATATAAAATAACATTATTTTATGGTATTGTAAATATTTATATGCTAAAATTATACATTTTTCGGCGATTTGCTCTTGAATAGACTTAATAAAGGTGTTATGATATGTTTAGTATAACTTTAGCCCATAGGAGTATTAAAACAATGAGACACGAAAAATCCTGCGGCGGTCTTATCTACCGCGAGCACGAAGGAGAGACCCAGCTTCTTCTCCTCAAGCATCGTTGCGGCGGGCATTGGTCTTTTCCGAAGGGACATATGGAATCCGGCGAAACCGAAATGGAAACCGCCCTTCGCGAAATCCGTGAAGAAACCGGTCTTAGGGTATTTTTAAGAGACGGTTTCAGAGAATCCGTTGAGTATTCTCCAAAGCCCAACGTAAAAAAACAGGTAATTTATTTTATCGGTTTTACACTCAATGAATCCACCCTCCACCCACAGGAGGAGGAAGTGAGCGAGCTTCAATGGTGGGAAATAAATGCCGCTTATGATGCGGTAACCTTCCGGAACGATAAAAATCTTATTGCGAAAGCAATGGAATATATCAAACGCCGGGGAATGTAAAAAAACAAAATGAGCACGGAACTTTCCGTGCTCATTTTTTATTACCGTTTTATTCTTACATGCTCTCCGGAACGTCGATTTTAAGCATTGTAAGTACGTTTTTAATAGTCGTCTTTGCGGCGAGGATAAGAGCAAGTCTCGCATACATAACGTTTTCATCATCAACACGGCAGCGGCAGGCGTTATAGAATTTATGGAACATAGTCGCAATATCAACGGCATATTTCGTGATCTTCGCGGGATCGTATGCCTTTACGGATTCAATTATTTCGCCCGGAAACTGCGCTATCTCGGTAACAAGGGCAAGCTCCTCCGGTTCGGTGTAGTTATAAACCGAAATATCCTCTTTCGGAGAAATTCCCTCCTCGGCAAGAGCGCGAAGAATGGAGCATATCCTTGCGTGAGCATACTGAACGTAATAAACCGGGTTCTGGCTCGACTGCTCGACGGCAAGGTCGAGATCGAAAATAAGGTGGGTATTCGGCTCGCGCATATTGAAGAAGAAACGGGCGGCGTCTATCGGAACTTCTTCGAGAAGGTCAGTAAGAGTTATGGCTTTCCCGGTACGTTTGCTCATTCTCTCCGGCTTTCCGTTCCTCATAAGCTCAACAAGCTGCATAAGAACAACGTCAAGTTTATTTCCGTCTTCGCCGATGGCATCCATTGCGCCTTTAAGACGGGCAACGTGGCCGTGATGGTCCGCTCCCCAAACGTTTATGACTTTATCAAATCCGCGCTCAGCGAATTTATTATAGTGATATGCGATATCTCCGGCAAAATAGGTGGGATTTCCGTTCGCGCGGATAAGAACGTCATCTTTGAGTTCAAGGTCTTCTATCTGTTTATCGGTCTTGCCCTCCGCTTTCAGTCTTGCGGTAAGTACCTCCGCGTTTTTGTACCAGAGTGCGCCGTCTTTTTCATAGGTAAGTCCCTTTTCGGTGAGTATCTTGACGATTTTATCAACAGTTCCGTTTTTATAGAGAGAGCTTTCTCTGAACCATACGTCGTAGTCTATTCTGTATTTATGAAGGTCGCGTTCAAGTCCCTCGACGTTTGCCGGAAGTGCGTAGTTTACAAGAGCCTGTTTTCTCTCCTCGGAAGAAGTTTCAAGGTATTTATCGCCGTTCATATCGGCAAACTCTTTCGCGCGGACTTTTATATCCTCGCCATGGTATCCGTCCTCCGGGAATTCAACAGCATCTTCGCCTTTATAAAGCTGGATATATCTCGCTTCAAGGGATTTCCCGAATTTCTCTATCTGGTTTCCGGCATCGTTTACGTAAAACTCCCTTGTAACGTCATAGCCGCACCATTTCATAGCTTCGGCAAGTCCATCTCCGATAGCGCCGCCTCTTGCGTTACCCATGTGCATAGGGCCGGTAGGGTTCGCGGAAACGAATTCCACCATTACCTTTTTGCCTTTTCCTTCGTCGCTCTTTCCGTAATCGTCTTTTTCTGTGATAGCGGCGGAAACGGTTTCTGCATACCAATGCGGCGCATAGAACACATTGAGAAATCCGGGACCGGCTACCTCCGCTTTTTCGAAGTAGCTTCCGGAAAGGTCAAGGTTTGCGGCTATTGCGTCTGCAATCTGGCGCGGCGCTTTATGAAAAGCCCTTGCCGAAACCATAGCAACGTTTGAAGCAAGATTTCCGTTTTTGGTATCAGCCGGTATTTCGATAATATATTCCGGAATTTCTCCCTCTCCGAGAGCGCCGGAAGAAACTGCGGCTTTTACCGCCTTTTCAATAAGCTCTCTATACTGTGCCTTTGCTTCTGATATCAAATTACGCATCAGTTTTCACTCTCCTTGACTACTATGTTTATCTCGTGCTCACTTGTAAGCATTGTATTTATATCCATTGAATATTTGAAATTGAGGATACCGCCATTATCTTTAAGACCGTTTTCTATACTGCTGCCCTCTATTCCCATTATCCAATCATCGTATCCGTTATCGTAATGGCACTGGTGGCGTTCACCGTTTTCAATAATAAGCTGGCTTTTGCGTTTTCCGCTCTTTGTCATCGTAACGCATTTCGTGCCGTCAACTTTAAGAATAGTCTTTATCGTCGGCTCTATGTCGTCCTCTTCCATCTCATCGTAAGAGAGAAAATACATTCCGCTCCGCTTATAATATCTTCCTTTTGTGTAAAGCTCAACGGTATCCTTATCTCCGTCTATGTTCCGAATACCTTTTATATAAATCATAACGTCTTTTTTCATTTAATATTCCTTAACAAGTTTTTCTATATCAACATGGTTTACCTTTTCGAGTTCTTCACCGAGGAACTCTTTTCCGAGCTTCGAAAAGCCCTCTATTTTATCCGTAACGAAGAATTTCATATCTCCGTTTCCGGAACCGGAAAGCATATCTTTTTCAGTGAGAAAACGTTTTGTCTCCGAAGCGGTTTCTTTTCCCGCATCAATGAGATTGAGCCTCTGCTCTGTAAGCGAATCTATCAAATCATAGAGAAGCGGATAATGGGTACAGCCGAGAATAAGAGTATCTATATCTTTCCCGTCAAATGCGGAAAGATAATCCTTCGCGACAAGCTCCGTAACTTCGTTCCCCATTTTGAAATATCCGTTTTCAACAAGCGGAACAAAAAGCGGGCACGCCTTTGCGGTAAATTCCGCTTCCGGCATGAGCTTTTCCGTAAGCTTTTCATAGGAACGGCTCGAAACGGTAGCGGCCGTTGCGATAAGCCCTATTTTTCCGTTCTTTGTCGCTTTAACAGCCGCTTCAACGGTGGGCTTCAAAACGCCCATACATGGTACGGAAAACTCCTTTCGCATCTCATCGTCAAAAACGGAGCTTACCGTTCCGCAGGCTATAACTATAAGCTTCACGTCCTGCTTTTCAATAAAGCGCAGGCATTGCGAGGCGTATTCTTTAATGACGCCGGGGCTTCTGCTCCCATAGGGAACCCGTCCCGTATCTCCGAAATAGACAATATCTTCGCCCGGAAGTATTCTTCGCAATTCTTTTACGGCAGTGAGTCCGCCGAGCCCCGAATCGAAAACACCTATCGGCCTTTTATCCATCTGTTTTTCCTCCAAGCGGATTATTCTTCGGCAAGCTCCAAAACCTTATCAATAATTCCGGCGTAGGTCATTCCGGAAGCCATAAGAAGTTTCGGGTACATTGAAATATTGGTAAATCCCGGAAGGGTATTCGGCTCATTGAGAACGATTTTTCCGGTTTCGCCCTCAACGAGGAAATCAACTCTCGCAAGTCCGCTGCAGCCGAGTATCTTATACGCTTTTACTGCGGTCTTTCTTATTTCTTCCGTAATGCTTTCGGAAAGACGCGCCGGGATATAGAGTTTGCTTTCCGCATTATAATATTTTGCGTCATAGCTGTAAAATTCATCTGCCGGAACAACTTCGCCGAGCACGCTCGCATAGGGCTTTTTGTTCCCGATTACGGCACATTCGACCTCTATCGGCTCTTTTACGGCTTCTTCGATAATTATTTTCTCGTCGTGCTCAAAAGCAAGTTCCATTGCCTCTTTGAGCATCTCCGGAGCCTTTACTTTCGTAATTCCCACGGAGGAACCCGCGTTTGCCGGCTTTACGAATACCGGATATCCGAGTTTTTCGGAAACGGCGGTCTCCGCTTCATCAAAGTCGCAGCCGCGGAAATAGGTGAGCCATTCGACCTGGGGTACACCCGCTCTCTGTAAAAGCGCATGGCAAACGTCTTTATCCATGCAATCCGCGGAGGCAAGCACCTTGCAGCCGACATATGGGATACCTGCTATTTCAAGGAGTCCCTGCATGGTTCCGTCTTCGCCGTTTTTCCCGTGCATTACCGGGAATACGACGTCTATCCGTTTTTCGCTCCACTCTTTGCCGTCATATACCATAATTCCGTGGATGCTTCTATCCGGACAGATATATGCTTTTTTAAGATTTTCGCAATCGTTTTTCCATTCGCCGCTTTTCACTTTCGCGATATCGCCGGAATAAAGACGCCATTCGCCGTTCTTCATTATTCCGAGCATGAGGACTTCATATTTTTCTCTGTCTATATTTTCCGCAACGGATGTAACGGACATACACGAAACCTCGTGTTCGCTCGATACTCCGCCGAAAAGCAACGCAACCGTTTTTTTGCTCATTCGATATAACCCCTTTTTATGAAATCAGAATTTTCCGGCAAGGGCGGAAAGCACTTCGGAATAGGTTTTTGCGGGATCTTCAAGAAAACGCTTTTTCACGGCGTTTGCCTGCTCCCTCGTGGGCATGAAAAGCGAAAGCTCCATAAGGTCGGTACCTATATCCGTAACGCGCATATGGATTTTATATCCATCCTCGGTTTTCGTTATGGAAACGAGATTTTCCTTTTCAAGTCTTCTTTTTTGAATAACGCTTTTTGCCGCGGTAACGGAGCGTTCCTCCACCGCCGCCGGCAAATCGGCAAGGAGAGTTTTTGCGGCTTCTCTTCCTTTTTTCGTTACGGAATATTCGCTTATTCCCGCATCGGATTTGAACGATACAACACAGCCGCTCTCATTCAGCTCCGAAAGCGCATCCGCAAACTCAAAATAATTCGCAGTCCCATCGGAAAGGAACACTTCCGTCATCTCATCAAAGCTCATAGCCTCGTTTACTTCCGAAAGAATATGGCAGATAAGGATCCTTATCTCTCTTCCCGCCGTAAGTCCGCCCGGACGTATTCCGGCAGTAAAAGTTTCATCCAAAAAGCTCTCCTCCTTTTTTAAATTTATTCTAACTAAATCCAAACGGACGGAAATGCTCCGCCCGTTCAGTTCATTATTAAATTTATTCGGTCTTTACGCATTTATGCGGGATCTCGTGCTTTTGGAACACCTGACCGCATCTTGTGCATTTCCATGCCCATGGGTGTTCGCCGGTAAATTCAAGCGGACCTTTGCAGTCAATATATTCCGGCTCGGCGGCTTTGGCTTCCTCGACGTGTTTGCTCTCTCCCGCCGCTTCCGCAAGACGCTGTTTACGCTCCTCCGCCCTCTTGCGGTAAAACTCCGGATCGTAAGAGGTCATTCCCTCTCCGTCCATTTCGGGTTTTTCCATATTGTCGGGTTTGCGCTTTTTCTTTTCGTGAACCGGAGGAACGTACTCGGTAAGAGTATTTTCATCCTCCCCGGCGTTTTCTTCGGCCTCTGCGAGAGCTTCCTCAACCGGAGTTTCCTCTGCCGGAGCTTCTTCGGTTTCTTCCGGAACTTCGGTAGCGGTTTCCTCTTCAGCGGGAGCCTCCTCCTCGGTCTCTTCAGCAGGAACTTCTTCCTCTTTTGTTTCCTCAACGGAATCCTCGACCATCTGCATAACTTCCGGAGCGGTATTCGCTATTACGGGCGAATCGCCGCCGGCGGAAGTTTCTTCTATCTTTTCTTCGGGCTCGGCGGCCTTTTCCGGCTCATTATCGTGCTTCGGAGCGAAAGGATTTACCCATTGATCATCGGGAACTTTGTATTTGTTCGGATCGTAAACGGGAATTTCGGGTTCCTCAACAGGTTCCGGCTCCTGACGTACCGGTTTATACGGATTTACGTAGGGCATAGGAGCAGGTTGAGGCGCCGGCTGGAACGGAGGCTGCTGCTGCGGCGCCGGCTGGTAGGGATTCTGGAACGGAGCCTGCTGGTAGGGATTGGGCTGATATGGATTAGGCTGCTGCTGATAGGGATTCATATACGGGTTCATATACGGATTTATAGGCATCGCGGCCATTCTCTGATTTATTATATTTTCGACTTCGTTTCTGAAAGCGTTTATCTCTCTGCCTATGCTTTCGGCGGTATCATCGGCAATTTCCGCGCGGAGAAGCTCATCACATTCGTCCTCTTCATCGCTTCCGAGAGCGGCAAGGCTGTATGCTGTCTTTGCGGCGATTCTCGCGTTGTTCAGAATTGCCTCAACAGTCGTATCGAGGCTCATTCCGCCGGTCATTTCCTTAATAAGCGCCATAAGGAAGGTGGGAAGCTCTTTTCCTTTTATGCCGTTATCGGAAGCCGCTTTTACCGCGCGTTCAATAACCATATCCGCCTGATTTTTATTCATTGCGTGTTCTCTCGGAACAGGATTCGCAACAAGGATTCCGCTCTTTATTCCGAGGTCGTGTTTCGCTTTTATCGCTGCGGCAAGTTCCTCCGGCTCGTCGATTTCATAGTCAACACCGAAACCGCTCTCTCTGCAATAGAAAGCCGGAAGCTCTTTTGTTCCGAAGCCGACCACCGGAACACCCTTCGTTTCGAGATATTCGAGGGTAAGGTCTATATCGTAAACGGATTCGATTCCGGCGCAGACTACCGCGATATCGTTTTCGGAAACCGCTTCGATATCCGCGGAAACGTCAGCCTTGTTTTCTTCGCCGCGGAGAACTCCTCCTACGATTCCGGAAGCCAAAACCTTTATTCCCGCCATTTCCGCTATCATTGCGGCGGCGGAAACAGTGGCGGCTCCGTCCTCCTCTTTCGCGATAAGAATAGGAATATCTTTTTTCGAAGCTCTTGCCGCGGGTTTTCCTTTCTTTGCAAGACACTCGATTTCTTCGGCGGTAAGTCCCACCTTTATTTTTCCGCCGAGAACCGCTATCGTTGCTGGGACTGCGCCCTCGCCGCGAACGACCTCCTCGGCTTTTCTCAAGACCTGGGCGCTTTGCGGATAGGGCATTCCGCAACAGGCCGTTGCGGATTCAAGTGCAACAACGGGCATTCCGCCCCGGATGGCATTCTGTACCTCCGGCGCTATTTCAAAATAAAAATTCTTTTTCATAGACAAGGTTTCCTCCATTCGTGAGCAAACTATTACTTATATAATATAATATAAATTTATTGTTTTGTCAATTTCTATTGCAATATTTCCGGCAAATGATTATAATATCACCGTAGATACTTTTCTCCGGGAGGTAATATTATGAACGTAGCGAAAAGTTTCAGCGAGCTTATAGGAAAAACTCCTATGCTTGAACTCTGTAAAATAGAAAAATCCGAAGGCATTTCCGCCCGTATCTTTGCCAAACTCGAGGGTATGAATCCCGGCGGAAGCATAAAGGACAGAGCCGCCCTCACCATGCTTGACGAAGCGGAGAAAAAGCATTTATTAAAACCCGGCTCCGTCATAATTGAGCCTACGAGCGGAAATACCGGAATAGGTCTTGCGGCGGTTGCGGCAACCCGCGGATACCGCTGTATTATAGTTATGCCGGACAGCATGAGCATGGAAAGAAGGCTTGTGCTCAAAGCTCTCGGAGCGGAGCTTGTGCTCACCCCCGGCGATGAAGGTATGGTCGGAAGCATAAAAGTCGCCGAAAAACTCCTTAAAAAATGCCCGAACAGCTTTATGCCCTCCCAGTTTGAAAATCCCGACAATCCCCTCGCCCACTATCTTTCCACCGCGCCGGAAATGTTTGAACAGCTCGACGGTAGAATAGATGTTTTCGTTGCCGGAGTCGGTACCGGCGGCACCATAACCGGCTGCGCAAGATATCTCAAAGAAAAGCTCCCGAAGGTCAAAGTAGTGGCTTATGAGCCTGCCTCTTCGCCGCTTCTCACTCAAAATAAAGTCGGAAAACACAAGATACAGGGCATAGGGCCGAACTATCTTCCCGGAAACGTCGATATCTCTCTTATTGACGAAACCCTCGATATCACCGATGAGGAAGCCTACGAATACGGAAGGCTCCTCGCGGCAAAGGAAGGCTATCTTGCCGGAATATCCTCCGGCGGTGCGATTGCCGCAGCGGTAAAGCTTGCGAAGCGCCCGGAAAATTCCGGAAAAAATATCGCCGTTATCCTGCCCGATACCGGCAACCGTTATCTCTCCTGTGGATATTACGAATAAAACGAATATATGAAAAGAGGCCGGATTTTCCGACCTCTTTTTTTGTTATCATTTTCTTTTTATAGGTACCCAGATACCGCTCTCATAATCCGAATCGGCCTTTTCACCGTCGCAGGAATACCATTCGATATTGTATCCTCCGGCAATTTCATATTCGCTGTTCCCCGGAAGCCACTCTTTAAAAAGCTCCGTATTGACTGCCTGCAAGGTTTCCGGAACCGGGCCTTTGCATTTAACTTTAAGCCAATCGCCCGCCGGAAGCTCCACAAGGCTCATGCCCTCCGGAACTTCTCCGCCGGTATATCTTCCCGCCACAAGATAACGGAATTTCCCGCCGCCGATATCGTCAATACAGACTCCGTATTCACCGATGCAGTTATCGATTATCGCCTGCTCTTCGGCGTTTCTCGGCGGAAGTCCGGCATAGATACTGTGGTTACAGTATTTTTCACATATCTCGTCCCAGAATTTCGGTATTTCATCATAGGCGGTTTCATAAGAAAACTCCCGTTCAAAACCTATAAGCTTCATTCCCCACATAGGGCTTATAACGTAATCCATTTTGTTTCCTCCCGTTATTTCAATTTTGATATCAAGCGGAAGAAACGGTTTTATAAGAGCGCGGTTTTTCTTTATGGCTGCAGGCGTATTTCCGTGGAACCTGCCGAAAGCCTTCGTAAAGCCCTCCGGAGTATCGTAGCCGTAACGCAGAGCAATGTCGATTATTTTTTCTCCGCTGTCCGCAATATCAAGCGCCGCCTTGTAAAGCCTTCTGTAACGTATATATTCGCCTATGGAATAGCCCGTTACTATACGGAACCCCTTTTGAAGATAGAAGGGAGAAACGTATACCTCTTTTGCCACCGCCGCAACATCAATATCGTTTTCGAGATTGTCTTCAATGAATTTTATCGCATTTTTAAGACAGCCAAGCCACTCCATATTTTAAGCGCTCCTTTTTCCGTTTTCTTCGCAGTATCTATTTTAGCGGAAAACAAAAGAACAGTCCTGTCCGGGAATGCTCATCTCTGTCCGGATATCAATCCGCGTCCTCGGAGAGAGCTTCTATGAGAAAACTTACCGGGCGGAAGCCGTCGTTGCAGGATATCATCGCCGACTTTTTGTTTTTCATCCAGCCGTCATAAAAATCCTCTCCGCCGTGTGCAAGAGTCATAACGAAAGGTGAAACGCTTTCCCATGCGCTTTCGCAGAAGCCCTCCGGTCTTTCCCGGCCGTTTGCGATAAAAATCATACCCTCGCTCAGACCGCAGGTGTGCTCAATAGGGTTTTCATATTTTTCCTGCAAATCTTTATAGTCCGCTTTTCTTATTACCGTTATTTTTACCTTTTTCATTGTTCTGCCTCACTCAAGTTCAAGGCGCATGAGCACGAGTTCCTGCCATTCGCCGTTTTTCTTTCTGAATCCTCTCGGGTTTCTTCCGTATTCGGTAAATTCGCACTTTTTATAGAGCGCTATCGCCGCTTCGTTGGTGCTCACAACTTCAAGCTCCATTTGGAGATAACCCGCTCTTTTTGCGCATTCTATAGAAGCTTCCGCAGCCGCTTTTCCTATTCCCAAACCGCTGTATTTTTCGAGCATGCCTATACCGAAATCGGCGCGATGCTTTACCTTGATTTTTGTTCCGATCGGCTCTATTCCCGCCGTTCCGGCAAGCTCCCCATCAACGAAAGCGCCGATTTCAACCGCGTTTTCGCTCTCGGTACAGCCTTCAAGAAATTTTCTTTCCCCTTCAACGTCGAAACTGTTTTCTTCGGGATAAGTGAGCATATTTTCGCTTTCGGCATGGACTTCGTTAAAAACGCGCCAGACTTTCTCCGCGTCGTTCCCGTCTACGTTCCTCAAAATACATTCGCGCCCGTCTTTCAATATGACGGTTTTGTTATAAAGCATTTTATCATCCTCGCTTTCTGTTACAACTAAAATTATAAGCAAAAACGGCGGTTTAGTCAACGATGAATATTTTGTCCTTTTCTTTCATATCCTTCATACTAAACTTTTTTTGAAAGGAGGTTTTGTTCTTTTGAAAGGGCTTCCGGAGGAAAGGGCAGTTCTTGCGGCAAGATACATAATCGAAAACGGTGCAACGGTACGCTCCGCGGCAAAAGCGCTCGGAGTAAGCAAAAGCACGATACATAAAGACGTTTCCGAAAGACTTGTTAAAATAAGTCCGCCGCTCTATAAAGAAGTCAAAAATATTCTCGAAAAAAACAAGCTCGAAAGGCATATCCGCGGCGGAGAAGCCACAAAACAAAAATATGAGCTTATAAGAAACAGGAAATAAAAACTGAATATAAAATCGCCTTCGTGAAAATAATAAACACGGAGGCGATATTATTTTATGAAAATGCGTATTTTTTCACTTGCCCTCGGCGCGGGATTTTTAATACTGTTTTCGATTACGGCTGTTTTTGTATACCGCTATTCGAAATCCTCGCCCGAAACGACCGCCTCC
This sequence comes from Oscillospiraceae bacterium, assembly GCA_045615915.1. Lineage (GTDB taxonomy): Bacteria > Bacillota > Clostridia > Oscillospirales > Ruminococcaceae > UMGS1668. The sequence continues at coordinate 30,800 of JAZLFU010000016.1, read as the reverse complement.
GAAACCGAAGAACAAAGCTATATATCCGCGGATCCCGCCGTTTTTCTCTTCATCTTTGAAGACGAAAAAAACTACGGGCCGTTTTCTCTTATTGCGCTCGACGTTGAGCACGGGCGTATTCCGGTTTTCAGCTTTTCCGGGAAAACCGAAATGAGTTATTCCGGAATTTCTCTTTCCGCCGGAGAACTTTTTTCAATGACCTCCGAAAAAGTGTTCACCGGTGCCCTTGAAAAAGAACTTAATATCAATATAGACGGCTATTTTGTTTGGAATCGCGAAAGCGCCGAAACGCTGATATCGAAATCCGGCGGCTTTGATTATGTTCTGCCGAAAAGTCTTTTTTATTCCGACGGAAAACGCTATATAAATCTTTCCGCCGGAGTTCAGTCCATTAACGGCAAGAAATTCACGGATATAGTAACATATCCCGAATTTACCGAAGCGGAACGCTGCGACACACTTTCACGAATGATCGCGGAATTTCTTCGAAGAAGGCTCCGCCGTTTTCTGCCCGAAAGCGGCAATCTCTTCTCCGTTCTTTATAACGCCGCAAAAACCGATATAAGCGCCCTTGAACGCGAAGAATATATTTCCGCAGTAAATGAAATTTTGAGCACAGGAACGGTCTCTTCGAGCCACGTTACCTGCGACGTGCTCAAAGACACCTCCACCGGACTTTTTTCTTTCACCGAAGAAACACTCGCAAGGGTTGAAAAATATTTCCGTTTCAGCTGAAATTTAATAAAATCTTAAAAAAATTTCCAGTTGAATTTTAAAGTTTTTTCGTATACCATGATAACAAAAGTTTTTTGTCGAAAAAACAAATATCTGCTAAAACGGAGCCCTTGTATGAACACAATAACCCTGATAAACTCCATCATAGGAATAATTTTTTCACTCTGTTATTTATATCAGATCATCTATATCCCAATCGTACTTTCCGGCAAATTCAAAGTGCATGATGAAGAGAAAAAACACCGTTTTGCCGTTCTTATCTGCGCACGGAACGAGGAAAAAATCATACCCGATCTTATCAAAAGCATAAAACTGCAAACCTACGACGCAAGCCTTATCAACATTTTTGTAATGGCTGATAACTGTACGGATAGCACCGCCCTTTCCGCAAGAAATTCCGGCGCAACTGTTTATGAAAGGAACGATACCGAACACATAGGAAAGGGCTATGCACTTGAATCACTTATTGAACACATAAAATTCAATTACCCGAAAAATTACTTCGACGGTTATTTTGTTTTCGACGCCGATAACGTTCTCGATAAGAACTACATATCCGAAATGAACAAGACTTTTTCCGCCGGAAACGATATAATAACAAGCTACCGCAACTCGAAGAATTTCGGGAGCAACTGGATCTCCGCCGGTTACGGACTTTGGTTTTTGCGCGAAGCTCAATATCTCAACGGCGCAAGATCTATAATCGGTTCAAGCGCCGGAGTTTCCGGAACCGGTTTCTTTTTCAGCCGCCGCATCCTTGACGAAATGGGTTCCTGGAAATTTCATCTTTTGACCGAAGATATCGAATTTACCGTTTACAGCATAGTGAACGGTGAAAAAATCGCCTATTGCCCCACTGCCGTTTTTTATGATGAACAGCCGACTTCCTTTATTCAATCCTGGCATCAGCGTATTCGTTGGACAAAAGGCTATATTCAAGTTTTCCGCAATTACGGAAAGAAGCTCATAACCGGAATATTCCACGGAGATTTTTCCTGCTATGATGTAACAATGTCGATACTTCCGGCGGCCGTTTTATCAATAGGCGGCATCATAATAAATCTCGCGGATACTGTTTACAGGATAATTTCCGGAGCATCTCTTATGCCAATCATTATATCGGCTGCTGCCGGCGCATTAAGCTCGTATCTTCTGCTGTTCCTGGCGGGAGCGATAACCGCAATAACCGAATGGAAAAACATCCGCGCATCGGCTTTGAAAAAATTCATTTACATTTTTACATTTCCGATATTTATGGCTACATATATTCCCATTGCTATTGCCTCAATTTTTTCAAAAGCCGAATGGCGCCCTATTGTCCATACCGTAAATGCAGATATCTCGAAATTCTGATTTCTACTTTCCGTAGGTGGATATTATCGCAAAACCGTGTTATTATAGAGCCGTAAAGGAGGTTTTATAATGGACCAATATGTTACCGGCGCTATGATAAAGCGTCTTCGTGAAGAACATAAAATGACTCAAAGCGAACTTGCGGAAAGGCTTTCGGTAAGCGACAAAGCAATATCCAAATGGGAAACCTCTAAGGGATACCCGGATATTTCCCTTTTGGAGCCTCTCGCGAAAGCCCTCGGCATTTCCGTAATAGAGCTTCTTTCCGGAAGCGATATTACCAACACAAACCGCTCTTTCAATATGCTCCACTCCGAATTTTACGTCTGTCCCGTTTGCGGAAACGTTATTGCTTCCGCGGGAGAAGTTCTCGTAAGCTGCCACGGAATAACCCTTCCGCCTCTTGAAAGCGAAGCCCCGGATTTTGAGCACAGAATAAACGTTGAGATTTCTGACGGAGAATATTACGTTACCGTCGAGCACGAAATGAGCCGTGAACACCATATTTCGTTTATTGCGGCGATTTCCGATTGCGGAATACAGCTCGTAAAGCTATATCCCGAAGGAAGCTGCGAAGCGCGTTTTAAAATTAGCCGCGTAAAATATATCTGTGTTTACTGCAACCGCCACGGATTTTTCAAAAAGAAGATATAAAAAATGCTGCCCGGTCAAAACGCCGGGCAGCTTATTTTTATCTTACAGCAGTTTTTCTATTTCCTTTTTTATATCGGCAAAAACCTCATCAACGGTTCTTGCGCCATCTATAATTACGATATTTTCTTTATCTTTCAAAAACTCGAAAACCTTTCCGTAACGGCGGCGGGTTTCAGCGATCATGGCTTCGTTTTCTTCGAATATCTCAAAATGGCTTCTTCCGGAATGTATACGCTCGCTGCATTTTTCCGGATCCAGGTCTATGAAAATGCAAAGGTCGGGTTTTTCTATGACGGGGCTTTTTAAATTCATATCCGCTACCCAATCGAAAGGCCCGTCAACTCCCTGATACGCAAGGGAGGAATAATAGTAGCGGTCGCAAACGACGTCAGTTCCGTTTTCGAGGAACTGTTTTATTCCGCTTTTCGGACTTACATTATGGGCAACTCTGTCCGCAAGGAACATTGCCGCAAGCTCTTCGGAAGTCCTCGAGTGTTCACCTCCGAGACCGTCGCGCACCATTCCTCCGAGCCCGCTTTCGGTAGGCTCCATTGTATGGTGGACATTTCTTCCGAGAGAACGCAGATACTTTGCAAGAAGATTTGCCTGGGTGCTTTTTCCGGAGCCGTCAACTCCTTCAATGACGATAAAAAGTCCTTGCTTCTTTTCCAAAACTATACGCCTCCTTACGAAATACCGACATAATTATAATAAATTAAAAATATATTGTCAAACAATTTTCCTTTGCAATTTCCGTAAAAAGTGATATATTTATCATATAGAAATAAAAAACAAAGGAAGACAGCAATGGAGGAATATATCGAATCGAGCTTTTTTTCAAATCCGTTTTTAAGCGCAGTGATCGTAGCCGCCGGAAATTCTGAAAGAATGGGCGGAAACGACAAGCAGTTTATGGAAATCGGCGGCATTCCCGTTCTTGCCCATAGCCTCCTTGCTTTTGAGAACTGCGAAACCGTTTCGGAAATAATCGTCGTTACAAAGCAAAGCTCCGTTGAATTTGCCGCCGAAATCTGTGAAAAATACAAAATCACAAAGCTTTCGAAAATTGTTCCCGGCGGCGCAACAAGAGCCGAATCCGTAAGGAACGGAGTTCGCTGCGTATCGGAAAAATGCGATTTCGTCGCGATACATGACGGCGCGAGGCCTCTTGTTCGCCCCGAAGATATAACCCGATGCGCGAACGACGCTTTCCACTGCGGAGGAGCCGTTCTTGCCGTACCCGTTACCGATACCATAAAATACGGAAAGAAAAACGGCTTCGTTGAATACACTCCCGCAAGAGAAAAACTTTTTGCGGTACAGACTCCCCAGATTTTTGATGTAAATATCTATCTTCCGGCAATGGAACGCGCCTTCCGGGAGCTTTCCGACTGGACAGACGACAGCCGCATCTTTGAAAACGACGCAAGAAAAGTTTTTCTCACTCCGGGAAACAAAACGAACATAAAAATAACCTCACCCGAAGACGTAATTATTGCAAACGCTCTTTTTGAAAGGAGAAAAAACAAATGACGCTCCGTATAGGTCATGGCTATGACGTACATAAATTCGCCGAAAACAGAAAGCTCGTCCTCGGCGGAGTTACCGTTCCTTTTGAATACGGGCTTTTGGGCCATTCCGACGCGGACGTCCTCGCCCATGCGGTAACGGATGCCCTTCTCGGCGCGGCGGCTCTTCCGGATATAGGAAGGCGCTTCCCGGACAGCGATCTGGAATACGAAGGCGCAGACAGTCTTTTGCTTCTCAAAGACGTTTGGAACGAGCTTTTGAGCACCGGCTATTCCCTTTCGAATATTGACTGCACTATAATAGCCGAAAAGCCGATGCTAAAGCCATATATTGACGATATGAGGAAGAATATCGCCGGTATTTTAGGAACGGATATTTCTGTCGTAAACGTCAAGGCGACTACTGAAGAGGGGCTTGGTATCGGCGGAGTGGGGATCGGTGCTCACGCGGTATGTATCCTCATGAAAAATAAAATTGATATTTGATATTGCCATAGCTCCGATATCATGCTATACTGAATATATATTATATTATAAGGGCAGATAATAAAATTATGATGATTTCAACAAAGGGACGCTACGGCTTAAGGCTTATCCTTGATATTGCCAAAGAGAGCCGCGGAAAGCCCGTTCCCATAAAGGAAATATCCCGCCGCCAGGATATAAGCGACAAATATCTTGAACAGATAATAATGCAGTTTACCAAAGCCGGGCTTGTTAAAAGCGTTCGCGGAGCACAGGGCGGATACGTTCTTATGAAGCCCGCTTCCGAAATAACTGCCGGAGAAGTTCTCCGCGCCGCCGAAGGAAGCCTTGCGCCGGTTGAATGCTGTGAAATAGGCTGTGAACATTCCGGAGGCTGTATCACCTACGGACTTTATAAGCGCATTAAAGACGCCGTTGACAGCGTTGTTGACACTACGACTATCGCCGATATGCTTTCCGACGCCGGAATTGATACATAATTGCAATTTTTTCGATATTTTTTACACTTTTTTAACATTTGCTTGTTGCGTACCGCGGTTTTTATGATTATAATAATTTTATAATATTAACGAAGTATCTTTAATTTTTATTATCACCTAAAAAAGGAGCTATGATTTTATGTTTTTCAACCAGGATATAGGTATCGACCTCGGTACCGCAAATACGCTTATTTTTTCAAAGGGCAAGGGCATTATAATGCGCGAGCCTTCCGTTGTTGCCGTTGATACGAGAACTGATACAGTCCGTTACGTCGGTACCGAAGCAAAGGAAGTAATCGGACGTACTCCCGGCTCTATCGTTGCGGTAAGACCTCTTAAAGACGGCGTTATCGCCGACTTTGATATCGCAGCGAGCATGCTCCAGATATTCATCAAAAAAGTTTTCAACAACTCCCTTTTTGCCCGTCCGAGAGTTGTTATCTGCATTCCTTCCGGCGTAACCGAAGTTGAAAGACGTGCCGTTAAGGAAGCCGCCGAAAAAGCCGGCGCACGCCACGTTTCAATTATCGAGGAACCTATGGCGGCGGCTATCGGAGCGGGGCTTCCCGTTGCCGATGCCTGCGGTAATATGGTAGTCGATATCGGCGGCGGAACGAGCGAGGTCGCCGTTATATCCCTCGGCGGTATAGTTGCTTCCAAATCCGTTCGTGTCGGCGGAGACGCATTCGATATAGCGATAATTTCCTACATAAAGAAAAAGTATAACCTTCTTATCGGTGAACGCACCGCCGAAGCCATAAAGATGACCATAGGCTCCGCTTTCCCGTTTGAAGAAGAGCTTGAAATGGAGATAAAGGGTCGCAACCTCGTCGACGGACTTCCTAAAAATATGTTCATAACGAGCGAGGAAATACGCGATGCGCTTTCCGACCCGCTCACCTCCATTATGGATGCAATAAAGGCCACCCTTGAACGCACTCCGCCGGAGCTTTCCGCAGATATCATCGACCACGGTATAACTCTTACCGGCGGCGGAAGCCTTCTCCATAACATTGACAAGCTTATTTCCAAAGAAACCGGTATGCCCGTTTTCGTTGCGGAAAACGCACTTGACTGTGTTGCAATAGGCTCCGGTAAAGTTCTTGACAATATCGACCTTCTTAAAGAAGTAGTATCCGACAGCGAACGCCGCCTCGGATAATCCCCCAGTTCCACGGTTATTTCGCTCCGCTCTGAACAATAGCAGCAGGCGGAGCGCTTTTTTTGACAATAAAGTATTTTCGGAAAGGAGCGGTTTATATGCAGAAGTTTTTCAAAAGCTGGCATTTCTTTGTCCTTGCCGCTGTTGCAATTCTTGTAATCTCAATTATGATACACGCCGCCGCTTCCGGAAATACCGACGTATTTTTATCCCAGGCTGCCTCCGTTATTTCACAGCCGTTCCTTGATTTCAGCTCCTCGGTAACAAATTCCGTTGATGATTTCCTTGACAGATTTGTTCGGACAGAGGAAGTATATCTCAAAAATAAAGACCTTAACGAGAGAGTTCGGGAGCTTGAAGATAAGCTCGTTGATTACGAAAAAATGAAGCGTGAAAATGACCAACTCCGTAAATTCCTCGAACTTAAAGAAACGAACCCGGACTATGAATTCGAGCCTGCAACAGTCATAGGCCGCGATGCGTCAAGCCGTTTTGCCTCATTCACAATAGATAAAGGGAGCATAGACGGAATAAAAATTTCCGACCCCATCATAACCTCCGACGGACTTATCGGAATAGTCTGGGAAGTAGGCGCCACATATTCCCACATAAGAACGGTACTCGATATATCCATTGAAGTCGGCGTTTACAGTATCTCAACCCGAGACAGCGGAATAATAACCGGAGATATTTCCCTTGCCTCCGACGGACTTTGCCGCCTTAACTACCTCCCCAAAAACAGCGGTATCGCGGTTGGAGATATCGTAGTTACCTCCGGAATAGGCGGAGTTTACCCGAAAGACCTCCGGGTCGGAACGGTAAAGAATATCGAGCTTGATGGCAACGGACTTTCTTTGAGCGCCGAAATAGTTCCCTTCGCTGATATTTCCAACGTAACGGACGTAATCGTGCTCAAATCCTTCAAAGGTCAATCTGAAAATCCTGAAGAGGGAGATGGCCTTGAATGACAAGATATTTCAGAATAAAATTGCTTAAATATACGCTTTATTCCATCATCATCTTCTTCTCTTTTATTATTCAGAGCACTCCCGGAGTTCTTGATTTTTACGGAATAAAGCCGAACCTCGTCTTGCCTGCCTGTATTTGTATTGCTATTTTCGAAGGCGAATTTATCGGCGGGCTTTTCGGCTTTTTTGCGGGCATTTTCTGTGATACCGCCGCCGAAACGATTTTCGGCTTCAATGCGCTTTTTTATCTCGTGTTCTGCACGATTATAGGGCTTATCACGATTTATATCCTCCGGCGCGATACGATGAACGCAATGCTCCTTTGCTTCGGCGGACTTTTTCTTACCGCGTTTTCCGATTTTTTCTTTTCCTACGTTCTGTATCAGTACGAGGGATTGCCCGGCTTTTTCTATACCGTAATCGTCCCCCCTGTTTTGTTGAGCTCGATTTTTTCTCTCCCCTACTATTATATTTTCCGCTGGCTCCACGATAAGCTGGAAATAGATACGGTGAATAAATAATTCAGGCAAAATTTCACGAAGAAAGGCGGTGAGCTTTCGCTTTGGCAAACGAACAAAATAAAAACGCAAAGGAATATCGCCATTTTATTCTGGTCGGCTTTATACTGATCGCGGTCTTTGCGATAATGATAAGACTTATGACTATACAAATAGTCGAAGGCGAAAGCTACCAGTCCTACCTTTCCCAGGGATATTCCGTTACGAAAACCATCGAAGCCGCAAGGGGCGATATCGTTGACCGCTACGGCCGTTCCTTCGCAACAAACCGCGTCTGCTACAACGTGGTCATAGACAAAAACGGAATTATCACCGGAAGCGAAAATTCCGTTATAATGAAGCTCATTGACGTGCTCGAAGATACGAACGAGGAATGGATAGATACACTCCCGATTTCCGAAAGCGCTCCCTGGAGATACACCGGTTCCGAAACGGCTCAATCCCGTCTTCGCAAAACTCTCGGCGTTGCGGAATTCGCCTCCGCGGAAGACATAATATTCCGCCTTAAAGAACGATATGACCTTGAAAAGTATAATGATACGGATTTCCGAAAAATCGCCGGCGTTCGCTACCAGATGGAGCGGGACGGCTATAACTACAACACCACGTATACCTTTGCAAAAGACGTATCGAGAGATACTATAAATATCATAAGTGAACGCGGCCACTCCTTCCATGGTGTAGATATAATCGAAAGCTACGTCCGCGAATATCCTAATGGAGACATTGCGCCCCATATCGTCGGAATTACCGGAAGGATCTATGAGGAAGAATATGAAAACCTCGACCACAGTATATACGGTATAAACGATACCATCGGCAAAAGCGGAATAGAGTCGGCTTTTGAATCCGTTCTCAAAGGCCACGACGGAACAGTAAAAGTAAACTATGACAACAACGGCGAAATCGTAAGCGAGGAAATAATCGATCCTGCCGTTCCCGGCGGCACAGTCGTTCTCACAATGGATATGGACCTCCAGCGGGTTGCCCAGGAAGCCCTCGAAAAACAGATACTCAATCTCCGCGCCACCGCCCAGGAAGGAAAAGGTAAGGAATCCGAAGGCGGAACCTGCGTTGTAATGAAAGTCGGTACCGGAGAGATACTCGCCGCAGCAAACTACCCTTCCTATGATATTTCCACCTACTATGAAGATTATTCCGATATCCTCGAACGGGATTACAATCCCCTTTTCAACCGTTCCTGCGAAGGACTTTACGCCATAGGCTCGACCTTTAAACCGGTTATTGCGACGGCGGCGCTCCAGCTTGGAGTAATAGACGCAAAGGCCACCGTAAAATGCGAACACGTATACACCTACTATTCCGACTACCAACCGACCTGTTTGGGGCACCACGGCTCGTTAAACGTAATTCGCGCCCTCGGTTATTCCTGCAATATCTTTTTCTATGAAGTAGGCAGAAGGCTTGGAATAGACAATATAAGGCAATACGCCTATTATTACGGACTCGGAGAGCCTACCGGAATTGAACTGAAAGAAAGAATAGGCCAGGTATCAAATCCCGACTATGCCGCCGATAACGGAATAAACTGGCAAAAGGGAGACGTTTTGCAAACCTCTATTGGACAGAGTTATAGCCTGTTTTCTCCCGTTCAGATGGCGAATTACGTTTCCACCATAGCCAACCGCGGCGTAAGGGTAAACGCCCATTTTGTAAAGAGTATCAACGCCTTTGATTTCAGCGAAGTCCTCTACGAAACGCCGGTCGAAGTCCTTTCGGATATGAATATGACGGATTACACCTATAATACCGTTCTTTCCGGAATGCTCCAATCCTCTATCGATTCATCCGGTTTCGTCTGGAACGGCTTTGATATGAAGGTCGCTTCAAAAACCGGTACTCCTCAAACAAGTACCGCAACGGTAAACAGTACGTTTATCTGTTTCGCTCCCGCCGAAAACCCGGAAATAGCCATTGCCGTAATAATCGAAAAAGGCTGGCAGGGTTATACAGCCGCTCCGGTCGCGAAAGAAATCATCTCATACTATTTTAACGGAAATTCCGCTGAAAACGAATAAAAAAGCAAAACATAAATGAGCACGGGAAATTTCCGTGCTCATTTTTTATATTCAGTTCCAAATTCTTTTAAATAGTTCGACTATTTCCTCTTTTTCCGGAGTTCTCGGATTTGTCTGCGTTGTGGCGTCATAAAGCGCCGCTTCCGCCATTTCGTCTATCGCGGAAAAATACTCCTCCTTTTGGATATTGCCTATTTCTTCAACAGAGCCGGGCATATTCATTTCCTTCGCGAGCATTTTGAAATAATTCATAAGCGAATGAAGAGTTGTGGTCTCGTCCGCTCCGGTTATTCCAAGGCCCGCGGCAATTTCGCAGTATCTTCCCACACAGGAATTTTCGCTGTTGCCGGATGCCGCCGCTCCGCTGTTGTAATCTATTATATAGGGGAGAAGTATTGAGTTTGCCCTTCCATGGGGAATATGGAACCTTGCTCCGAGCTGGTGTGCCATTCCGTGATTAAGCCCAAGCCCCGCGGAATTAAAAGCGATTCCCGCCATACAGGAAGCAACGTGTATTTTTTCTTTCGCCTTTGTATCGTCCTTGCTTTCGTAGGAGCGCAAAAGATAGCGAAAACAGAGCTTTATTGCTCTTTCCGCAAGGGCATCGGTAAAATCGCTGTGGCCCGTACTTACAAAGGCTTCCAGCGCGTGAGTCATAATATCCATACCCGTATCCGCGGTTATATTCTGCGGAACCGTTTTCACAAGCTCCGCATCGAGTATCGCTTCATCGGCAATAAGCTCCTTTGAACATATTGGATTTTTTGTGTTTTTATTCGTGTCGGTTATTACCGCTACCTCCGTAACCTCACTTCCCGTTCCGCTCGTTGTGGGAATTGCCACAAATTTAGGATCGAAGGTAGGATCCGTTCTCCTTGCGAACATACGAACAGCCTTCGTATAATCCATCGCAGAGCCGCCCCCCACCGCCATCAGACAGTCCGAATGTATTTCAAGCGCCATTTTTACGCCCTCGATAACTTTATCCATAGGCGGATCCGGAACTACGTCATCAAAAATTTTATAGCGTATTCCCTTTTGGTCGAGCCTTTCGGTAACCCGGTTTATAAGGCCGCTTTTTACGGCAAAGGGATCGGCTATCACAAATGCGCATCTGCTTTTTTCTTCGAGAATACGGTCAAGGGCGTTTTCTCCGTAAAAGACCTTCGTTTTCATTTCAAAATTTCTCAATTCAAAGCCTCCGTTATTCAGATACTTATATTATTTTCTGCCAAAACGGAGCAAAAAAACGCCGGTTTTAAATTTTTTGTATAAAAAATACGCAGGTGAAAAAATTCATCTGCGCATTTTTATAATAATGTAAAGAGTTAAGGAGAAAACAAATTATTTTGCGAGCATACTTCTGTCATCGGCGTAAACCTCGCCGGAAACTTCGGTAAACTTTTTAAGAAGATCGTCAACGGTAAGATTTTTCTTTTCCTCACCGGAAACGTCATAAATGATCTTTCCGTCATTCATCATAACAAGGCGGTTGCCGTGTTTTATGGCGTCGTTCATGTTATGAGTTACCATAAGCGCCGTTAAATTGTTCTCACTGATTATTTTATCCGTAAGGTCGAGAACCTTCGACGCGGTTTTGGGGTCAAGAGCCGCAGTATGTTCATCAAGGAGAAGGAGCTTCGGTTTAACGAGAGTCGCCATAAGAAGGGTTATCGCCTGACGCTGGCCACCGGAAAGAAGTCCGACTTTTGCGGAAAGTCTGTCTTCCAAACCGAGGTCGAGGGATTTGAGAAGCTCGTGAAAATTCTCTTTTTCCTCTTTTGTAACCTCCCATTTAAGTCCGCGCGGTTTTCCTCTTCTTGCGGCAAGAGCAAGGTTTTCTTCGATCTGCATATTCGCCGCGGTTCCTGTCATAGGATCCTGGAAAACTCTTCCGAGGAACTTCGCGCGTTTATATTCGGGAAGATTGGTAACGTCAACTCCGTCAATAAGGATACTTCCTTCGTCAACGGGCCAAACTCCGGCAACGGCGTTGAGCATAGTGGATTTACCTGCTCCGTTGCCTCCGATTATGGTTACAAAATCACCGGGATTGAGATGAAGCTCAACGCCGTTGAGAGCGCGTTTTTCGTTTATCGAGCCGGGATTAAAAGTTTTATAAATTCCGTTTATATCAAGCATTGCCATAACCGTTACCTCCCTTAATCCTCAACCTGTTTTTTCTTTTGGCCTATTTTCAGTTTGCCTTTGAGTTGAGGCGCGGCAAGGAATACCGCAACGATTATTGCCGTAAAGAGTTTCATATCGTTTGTAGGAAGCTTGAGCCAAAGAACAATTCCCATTACAACGTAATATATAATTCCGCCGACCACCGCAGAGGTAAGGCACACCGCAAAATGCATACGTTTATGGAAAATGACCTCCGCAAGAACTTCGCCGATTATTATGGAAGCAAGGCCTATTACTATGGCGCCGCGTCCCATTTGAGCATCGGCAAAACCCTGGTACTGGGCAAGAAGTCCACCGGCAAAAGCAACTATTCCGTTGGAGATCGCAAGGGCAAAGATCTTAATAAGATTGGTGTTTATTCCCTGGGCCTTTGCCATTCTTTCGTTACATCCCGTTGCTCTTATTGCGGAGCCTATTTCCGTTCCGAAGAACCAGTAGAACAGCGCTATAAGAGCGGCGGCAAAGGCAAGAGCCACAAATATTGCGGAATTGACAGTACGGAGGGAAAGTATCAGATCATATTTATCAACGCTTACCGCCTGGTTCGGTTTATTGCCGAGAATATGAAGGTTTATCGAATAGAGGGCTATCTGGGTAAGTATTCCGGCAAGTATCGGCGCAATACCGAGAGCCGCATGGAGAATACCCGTTATAAGTCCCGCTATCATACCGGCAACGGTAGCTATTATCATAGCCGCCCACGCGGGCCAGCCTGCAAGTATAAGCATTACCGCCACCGCAGCACCGGTTGCAAAGGAACCATCGACTGTAAGATCGGAGAAATTCAATATGCTGTAAGAGATATAAAGTCCGAGCGCCATAATGCCCCAAATTGCACCCTGCGCTATATAACCCGGACAGGCCTTAAAAAGTGTCATGATATCAAGCCCGCCGAATGCTGCCAAAAAATCCATTAAGAAATGACCCCCAAATGTTTATATTGAGAAATGCCAAAAGTATTCCTTTTATCCGTTATTCAAGAACTGCGTAATTTTCCGGAGGAGTGATTCCGAGGGCGGCGCAATTTACGGCGTTGTACTGCGGAACTGCTTCGGGAGCAAACTGTATCTCCATATCTCCGGGATTTTTGCCTTCCATAAGGATTTCAGCCGCCATTTCGCCGGAAATTCTTCCGAGGTCATAGTAGCTTATAGAAAGAGTTGCAACGCCGCAGCCTTTGCAGGTACCGGCATCACCGGTAATGATCGGAACACCTGCGGGAAGCGCAACATTATTGATGGTTTCACCGCAGGTCGCCGCAGTGTTATCCGTAGGGATATAAAGCGCATCGCTTTCCACGCAGGCCGTGGAAACAACAGAAGCTACATCGTTGGTATCGGCGAAGGTGTAACGTTTTACGTTTATCCCCATATCACTGAGGTAACCTTCGACTACGTCTGCCTGATATACGGAGTTAGGCTCGGCGGAGCAATAAATTATTCCTACATTCTTTGTTTCCGGGAAAAGCTCCTTTATCATCGCAGCCTGTTTATCAAGAGGCGCAAGATCGGCGGCACCAGTTATATTTTTGCCGGTCTTTCCTGACCAATCCTGAATTTCTAGAGCAGTCGCGTAGTCGGTGATGGAGGTTCCGACTATCGGAATACTGTCGGTTGAAGCAACCGCCGCCTGGAGAGCCGGAGTTGCGTTCGCAAGCATAAGGTCAACGCCTTCCGCGACAAACTGGTTGCATATGGTAATGCAGGTCGCGGAATCACCGGAAGCGTTCTGGTCGATAAATTTTACTTTATCGCCGAGCTTTTCGGTAAGAACGTCTTTAAATCCCTTGGTTGCCGCATCGAGGGCTTCGTGCTGAACAAGCTGGCAGATACCTACGATATAGGTATCATCAGAAGTGTTATTCGCAGGGGCTTCTCCGCAGGCCGCAAGAGAAAGTACGAGTGCTGCCAAAAGAATGGCACAGATAAGCTTTTTCATTTTTTGATCTCCTTTAAAGCTGCAAAATAAAACAGCTTCGCATTTTGTGCTTTGCGAAGCTGCTGTTTTCACGGTTTACATTTTGTTTTTTATTATACAAAATCAGCCAAGCATCGGAAGCACAATATTTTTTCTGTTTCTAAAGAAAAAGAATTTAAACGCATAGCAAAAGAAGCCTGCAAAAAAGCAAGCGGTAAAGCTAAAGTATCTTGCCATTTTATCGGAAAATGCTTTTGCCATTGCGGTTTGTACTTCCTTTCACCAATTTTGATAGTAAAAATATATCATCTTAAACCGTAAAAGTCAATAGCAATTCGCAATTTTTCAAACATTTTCCGAAAACGGCAAAACAAATAAACGAAGCTTTTACCTTAATTGAGCCTTTTGCTGTTTTATTTTCAGCCTATTGCAACGTAATCTTCGGGAACGGCAATGCCAAGGGCCTCGCAAACTGCGGGATTGAACATTTTAGTTACCTTCGGAGCAAATCCGATATCCATATCGCCGGGGTTTTTGCCCTCGGTAAGGATCTCGGCTGCCATTTCACCGGCGATATAACCGATATCGAAGTAATCTATGGAAAGAGTTACGGCGCCGCAGCTCTGTCCCGCTTCACCGGCGACTATCGGAACACCTGCGGGAAGAGCGATATTGTGAATGGTCTCGCTGCAGGTTGCGACTACGTTATCGGTAGGAGTATAGAGAACATCACATTCGGCGCAGGCATTTGCGGCAACGGAAGCAACGTCATTGCTGTCCGCAAAGGTGAAGTTTGTTACTTCAAGTCCCATACCGGTAAGGATCTCACCGATAACATTTGCCTGGTAAAGGGAGTTAGGCTCCGCGGAGCAAAAGAGAATACCGACTTTCTTTGCATCCGGGAAAATATCTTTGAGCATCTGCGCCTGTTCATCAAGAGGAGCAAGGTCGGCGGTACCGGTGATATTGCTTCCGGTCTTGCCGGTCCAATCGGTTATTTCAAGAGCAGTAGCATAGTCGGTAATGGAAGTTCCGACTATCGGAATGGTGTTGCTCGCGGCGGCGGCAGCCTGGAGAGCGGGAGTCGCGTTAGCCATCATAAGATCAACGCCTTCGGAAACGAACTGGTTGCAAATGGTGATGCAGGTCGCGGAATCGCCGGAAGCGTTCTGCTCGATAAATTCGACTTTATCACCGAACTTTTCGGTAAGAGCGGATTTAAAGCCTTCGGTTGCGGCATCAAGAGCTTCGTGCTGTACGAGCTGGCAGATACCGACTTTGAAGCTGTCTTTTGCGGCGGGAGCATTGGAGCATCCGGCAAAAGCAAAGATAAATGCGAAAACCAAAACTAAACTGATAATTTTTTTCATTGTTTTTTCCTCCAGAATTTTTAAAAATAAAAAGCGCCTCTGCAAAGAGCTTTTGCAAAAACGCCCTTCAATTTCTTTTTATCGAAACCGTTCAAGCACGCAAAAGCGCAAAATCTCTTTCAGTTTTTCCGAAATAATACAAACGGCGATAGTTTGTAAAAATGCAAACTGTCTTCTCACCATATCGCATATTATAAACAGAAATTCCGTTCATATTCAGCGCTCCTTTCCTTTAGCAGTTTTAACATTTAAAAGCATAACACTTTAAACTCATAAAGTCAAGAGGTAAAATTCAACTTTTAAGAAAAATTTACTTATAAAGTAGCAACGCTTCTGTCAGTATGTATTTCTCCGTAGGGGTCTACCCATATTACTGTCGCTTCATCGTCCCGGCAAAGAGCACCGAGCCTTTTAAGCCCATATTTGTCATTAAAGAAAATCCTGCTGCTGTAATAAACTTTATCGCTTATTTTACCTTTTTTCATATTGTATACGGTATTCATTGAAATGCCTATTTCGTTTGCTATTTTTTCTTTTGGGACATTGCTTTCATCCGCTACTTTCGCAATAGTATCATAGATAAGATACGCTTTAAAATTGGTTTTGTTTGTCGTTTCGTTTTCTCTTGACCAAAACTCATCATCCAAAACCCAATGTGATCTTTCATAAAGTCTTTTTTCCTTCATTCCGAGCGCCATCTCCAAATAAAAAAGTGCGCAGCCGAAGCCACGCACCAAAAAATACATAGCTCCGATTGCTGCAATACAAACTTCTACAATACCTCTTATCAGTATGTGAAAATAGAGCATGTATTTTTTATCAGAAGATAAAAATACATACTGTTAAGAGGCATATTAAGTTTAAGTTTGTATTGCATTTTTATTTTAACACAATTTTTTTAATAAAGCAATAAAAAAATGCGTAGCCGAAGCCACGCACCAAAAATACATAACTCCGATTGCTGCTGTACAAATTTTCAAGCCAAGGTATTGGGTATGTGAAAAGAGCTTGTATTTTTATCAGAAGATAGAATATACATCTGTAAAGGATTGTATTTAGTTTGTATCGTGTTTTTTATAAAGCGATACGAATTTTATATATAATATCTTTAAAAAATCAAACCAAAAACGCGTTATGCAAAATCAAAAGCCATACGGCAAAAAGGATATGGAAAACAGAGAGCAGAATCAAAAGAATATTTTTGAAAACGCCCTCTTTTTTTATGATTTTCCGTATATCGAGCGCCGCTCCGAGAACGCCGCCAACAACTCCGAGCAGCATATACGGATAGACGAACGCCGCAGATATCTTATCCCATGTCCCACCGTAGGTGAACGCTCCGATAACAAGCGTGAGCACCGCCAGCGCGATGAGCACCGTCGGCACCGTATGAGCACAGATTTTTATTATTCCCAATGTTTTTTCACGTTTTTCCATATTGCCACCTCCATATATTTTTATATATTATACTGCAAAATGCATTTTACCGCAAGTTAATTATTGACTTATCTCCGCTCCAATGCTACAATGAAGTTGCTACACAATCGAAAAAAATAGTAGCCATTATACGATTTTGTTCGTATGAATAAATAGCAAATACGAATTTATCATAGGCTGTGTTGAAATTTCTTGACATTACAATGACAGTTGTGGTTAAATATGTATTTAAGAACAAGCCAACTAAAAATGAAAGGAATACCTCAAAATGAAAAGAATATTCTGTTTACTTCTTGTGTTTATCATGGCAATGTCTCTTTGGGTTCCGGCTTTTGCGGTTGAAAGAGATCCGAAAACAGATGAGCTGTACGAAACGTTTACATTTAATTTTGATTTAAGAGGTTATAGAGTTTCAACTGTTGAAACGGAGAATTTTCTACTTGAGGCATGTGTTCCTTCATACACAGCCGTTTACGGAGGAAACGAACATCACTATGTGAAAATTTGGGTCAAAGAGGGTAGAAAAGCCACTATTACGCGAATTGAGGCACGCGTTAGTGACTTTGGCTTTTATTGGGAACAAGCAGGGGTCACAGTAGGAACCAAGAGAGAGAATACCTCTGTTAATAAGGGAACATGGGTTCATGTCGATGATATTAACAGCAGCGAATTTTCTTTTGATGGAGGCACCAAATATTCTGAGTTTGATATAATCAAAGTTTACTATACATGCGATGAGCATTATTGGGGCAATGATGGCTATTGCGAACTGTGTGGTGCGTTTATATGTGACACAAACGAACATACATGGGGAGATGATGGATATTGTAAGTATTGCGGTGTATTTAAATGTGATGTGACAGGTGAACATACATGGGATGTCAACGGACATTGCGAGTATTGTGAAAAATTCTTGTGTGATGAAACCGGCGAACACATGTGGAAAGATAATGGACACTGTCAATACTGTGATGTTCTTAAATGCGATGTAACTGGTGAGCACATGTGGAAAGATAATGGACACTGTCAATACTGTGATGTTCTTAAATGCAATGTAACTGGTGAGCACGACCATATAACTGAAACAAAGATTCCTGCCTATATTGTTAAAAACACTTGTGATTATTGCGGAGAAATAATTTCCGAAGAGGTAGTTGAAGCGAATAACAATACAGCCTCAATCTTTGGAGATGGTAATGTGCTGATTATTTCCAGTATAATTTGTATTTTACTAGGCCTTGGTGGTGGTTACTTGCTTGGTACTAAAAAGAAAGCTAAGTAATGGATTCATGTTGGGTGAATGATTGCGCCCAGAAACCTCTCGCTGCTTTCTATTGTGAAGTACTTAGTTAGAATTCAATGCATCAAAAGAAAAGTCAAGGATCTCTGGTTTTTATTGTTCCTTGTCGTAGGTTTCTTGCTTTCATATCGAGGATATATTCCTCAAAGCCTTCCGCAAAGGTTTTGTCCAGTTTATGGTTCATCGAAATTTTGTTCATGAAACCCTCCGCAAATAATAAAAAAGATGAGACACGTCATCGCAATTTCTGCGAAAATGACGTGTCTCATTCCTTTGAACAATTTTTTATTTGTCGAAGTCAAAAAAGTGGCTTATTTACACGCTTCGTAGACCGCAACAGATACGGCGACAGTTGCGCCGACCATGGGGTTATTTCCCATGCCGATAAGTCCCATCATTTCCACATGGGCGGGAACACTTGACGAGCCGGCAAACTGGGCGTCGGAATGCATTCTTCCCATGGAACCCGTCATGCCGTAGGAAGCGGGGCCACCCGCCACGTTATCCGGGTGGAGCGTTCTTCCCGTCCCGCCGCCGGAAGCAACGGAGAAATACTTTTTGCCGTTTTCAACGCACCATTTCTTATATGTTCCGGCAACGAGGTGCTGGAATCTCGTGGGGTTGGTGGAGTTTCCGGTTATGGAAATATCAACACCTTCGCTCTGCATTATCGCAACACCTTCGCGGGAATCGTTCGCGCCGTAGCAGCGGATAGCGCCTCTCTCGCCATCGGAGAATTTCACTTCTCTGACTATGCTCAATTTATCGTGCTCGAAATCAAAATCGGTTTCAACGTAGGTAAAGCCGTTTACCCTTGAAATGATATACGCGGCGTCTTTTCCGAGTCCGTTGAGTATAACACGGAGAGGCTCTTTTCTTGCCTTGTTGGCGTTTCTTGCGATCCCAATAGCGCCTTCCGCCGCGGCAAAGGATTCATGCCCGGCAAGAAAAGCAAAACACTTCGTTTCTTCCGAAAGGAGCATAGCGCCGAGGTTTCCGTGGCCGAGACCGACATTTCTTTGTTCCGCGACGGAGCCGGGAATACAGAAAGCCTGAAGACCTTCTCCGAGGCATTTCGCGGCTTCCGCGGCGGATTTCACTTTTCTTTTTATGCCTATTGCCGCGCCGAGAGTATATGCCCAGACAGCATTTTCAAATGCGATGGGCTGAACGCCTTTTACAAGCGCTTCAACGTCAACTCCGGCGGCTTTGCAAACCCCCGCTGCCTCTTCAAGAGAACTCATGCCGTTTTCTTTGAGGCAAGCCTCGATTTTCGGCATTCTTCTTTCTTTTCCTTCAAATTCTGCCATAACTGTTCCCTCCTTCCTTATTCCTCACGCGGATCTATGTATTTCGGCGCATCGGCGTATCTTCCGTACGTGCCGGTATTTTTTTCAAGAGCTTCGTCCGCTTTCATTCCGTGGCGGATATCCTCCATCATCTTTCCGAGGCGGACAAATTTATATCCAATAGTTTCGTTGTTATCGTCAAGGGCTATGGAAGTGATATAGCCTTCGGTAAGATCAAGGTAGCGAACACCTTTCGCACCGGTGGAATAGATAGTTCCGACAGAGCTACGAAGTCCCTTTCCGAGGTCTTCAAGTCCCGCGCCTATGGGAAGTCCGTCTTCGGAAAAAGCGGTCTGGCTTCTTCCGTAAACAAGCTGGAGGAATATTTCGCGCATGGCAACGTTTATCGCGTCGCATACAAGGTCGGTATTGAGGGCTTCGAGAATGGTTTTTCCCGGAAGTATCTCGCCCGCCATTGCCGCGGAATGAGTCATACCGGTACAGCCTATGGTTTCAACGAGCGCCTCCTTGATTATTCCGTTTTTCACGTTGAGCGAAAGCTTGCAGGCTCCCTGCTGCGGAGCACAGGCTCCTATTCCGTGGGAAAAACCGGAAATATCTTTGATATCATAGGATTTTACCCAGCGTCCTTCTTCCGGAATGGGCGCGGGACCGTGGTTTGGCCCTTTCGTTACCGTACACATTCTTTCTACGTCTTTAGAACAGTTCATTTTTTCTGCACCTCTCATATATCAATATAATATAACAATATAAAAAGGGTTGTAAATTACGCCATAATGATTATATATGACAAAGCACATTAAATCAAGGACTTATTTTTGGAAGTGTTTAATGGGAATTTAATCATAAACAAGCAGTTTATACAACGGAAACAAATCGCCGCCTGTTTTTTAATATCTATTTCTGACAAAATAAAGGTGCGGTCTCCAAGCTGAAACTGCACCTTTTTATCAATATTGAACTGAAAAATTCTATTTTTCATATACTGCGAAGGTATATCCGGCGTTTCTTACATAGTCAATAAAATCGCCGAGTATTTCCGCGTTTGTCTTTGAAACCGCATGGAGCAGGAATATCTCTCCGTCATGGAGGGAGCCGGTCGCTTTTTTCATGGCGGTATCCGCGTCATACTGATTATCGGGGTCCCAGTCTTTATACGCGAAGCTCCAGAATACGCTTCTGTAACCCATTTTCTGAATGAGCGCGGCGGTCTGCTCGGAAAAAGCGCCTTCGGGGAAACGGAAAAGATACATTCCGTAATTGAAATTCTCCTTTACGTAATTATGAAGGTCGGCGACTTCGTCATAGGCTTCATCGGGAGTTACGGTTGTCATATTCGGGTGGCGGGCGGTATGGTTTCCGACTATATGCCCTTCGTCTATCATTCGCTTTACGAGTTCCGGCTCACTTTTAACATAAGGAAGCGTAACAAAAAACACCGCCGAAACGCCTTTTTCTTTGAGCACGTCAAGTATCGCGCCGGTGTACCCATTTTCGTAGCCTTCATCAAATGTCAGGAACACCTTGCCCTTGTACTGTTCATCACAGCGGACAAAATCCGCATCATAACAGCCGTAATCATCTTGCAGCATAACGCAGGCGGTGGGTTTTCCGTCGGAATTGAAATTCGTGCCGGGGCCCCAGGGCACCTGCTCCGCGGAGAGAGAATTTATCTCCTCAAATTTGGTGCTCATAGCTTCCTTGCTCGCGATCTCGTTATCCGCCGACGGAAGCTCATCAATGGTCTCCGGCTCTTCCTCCGGAGTTTCCGGTTCGGAGGTTTCCGGCGTTATCTCAATCTCCTCTTTCGGAGTGAGTTCGCCCTCGCCGGAAACGACTCTCTTTTCGTCCGTTTCATATCCGCCTTCATTTTTCTTGCAGCCGCAGACGGAAACACAGATAAACAGCGCCAAAATCGCCGCAATAATGCGAT
This sequence comes from Oscillospiraceae bacterium, assembly GCA_045615915.1. GTDB lineage: Bacteria > Bacillota > Clostridia > Oscillospirales > Ruminococcaceae > UMGS1668. Next base: position 9,420 of record JAZLFU010000016.1, on the reverse strand, counting down.
GTTTTTTCATAATAACACTTCTTTCGACTCTATTTCCCTTTATATTTTACCACATTTTGCGATATGTTTCTATTATGCCCCGAAAAAGAATAAAAATTTATTTTGATTACTTTTTGTATTGACTAAAAAGCCAATTTGATATAAAATTTGGTTTAATTACATTTTATTCTACCAAGAGGTGTTTCTTTATGATAGAAATAGTTCAAACCATCAATGCTACCCTTTCCGATTATGTACTTACGGTTTTACTCCTCGGAATCGGCATTTTCTATACGGTGAAGACTGATTTTGTGCAAGTGCGTTGTTTGAAAGAAGGTTTTCATAACCTTTTCAGCGGTTTTTCGTTCAACAAAAAAACCAAAGGCGGCGGTATGAGCTCATTTCAGGCTCTTACGACAGCAGTTGCCGCCCAGGTCGGTACAGGCAACATAGTCGGTTCCTGCGGAGCGATACTCATAGGCGGTCCCGGAGCTATTTTTTGGATGCTCGTTATCGCTTTTTTTGGGATGGCGACTATCTATGCCGAAGCGGTACTCGCCCAGGAAACGAGAGTGATCAACGATAAAGGCAAGGTTTTCGGTGGCCCCGTTTATTACATAAGGAAAGCGTTCAATGGTAAATTAGGCAAGTTCCTCGCGGCATCCTTTGCCATTGCAATAACTCTTGCGCTCGGCTTTATGGGCTGTATGGTACAATCCAACTCTATAGGTGAAACATTTACTAACGCTTTTGGGCTTCCCTCCTGGGTTATCGGAATAGTTGTTACCGTTATCTCCGGATTTGTGTTCTTCGGCGGAACAAAGAGAATTGCCTCCGTTACCGAAAAGATTGTACCGATAATGGCAGGGCTTTATCTCCTCGGTGGATTTATCGTTCTCGTTTTTCGTGCTCAGTATATTCCCGAAGCTATATATTTGATATTCAAATATGCATTTATGCCCAACGCTATAATCGGCGGCAGTATTGGCTATGCCCTTAAGACCGCTGTCAGTCAGGGAGTAAAACGCGGACTTTTTTCCAACGAAGCAGGTATGGGCTCAACTCCCCATGCGCATGCTATGGCGAACGTTGAAAGTCCTCATAAACAGGGTGTTACCGCAATGATAGGCGTTTTTATTGACACCTTTGTCGTTCTTGCTATGACGGCGCTTGTAATCATTACAACGCTCTATGCCGGCAACGGGCCTCTTGCCGGTGGATTCGCCGAAAGCATAAGCAAAACCAATATGGCGCAGCTTGCTTTCAGTTCCGTATTCGGTGAAAAGCTCGGAAGTTCATTCATTTCGATTTGCATTTTCTTCTTCGCTTTTTCGACCATAATAAGCTGGAACTTCTTCGGGCGGATCAACACAGGCTATCTTTTCGGCAAAAAAGCCATATATCCGTACTACATAATTTCTCTTGTATTCATTTTCCTCGGCTCATGCCTTTCCAATGAGCTTGTCTGGGAGCTGACCGACCTCTTTAATCAGCTTATGGTAATACCCAACGTTGTGGCGCTCTTTGTTCTATCCTCCATAGTGGTAAAACACGCGAAGGAAAAGAAATAATAATTCAAAACAACAATAATGTAAAGGGCAATGCTCTATATGATTGTTTTTTTAATATATTTATCCGTGTATAATAATTTTTGAAAGGACGCGCTTACAATGTTTAATAAAAAAGATTTCGATATTGAAATGGAAAAGGTAAGTCATGATCAAATCGAAGAAATTGCCGACAGACTTGCCGACTATATAACCCTTAACTCTCATATCCGCGATATGAAAATAAACAACAAACCAGATGATGAAACCCTGAAACGAATCGCGGAAATGCCTATCCCGAGAAACGGACGCAATATAAAAGAAGTTACAAATGAAATGGTCCGTGATGTATATCAACGCTCTGTTCTTCGTCAGCACCCGCGCTTTTTCTCTTTTGTATCCTCCGCCATATCTCCGTATTCGCTTGTAGGTTCTATCCTTTCGGATATATATAACCCTCATGGTGGCGGTTGGAATTTTTCTCCTACCGCATGTATGATAGAACAAAAAATAATCAAATGGATGGGCGCTTTTGCTTCCTATCCCGAAGAAACCTGCGGAGGAATTTTTGTTTCCGGTGGCTCTATGGCAAATATGACCGCTCTTATCGCCGCAAGAAATAATAAGCTTTCCGGTCTTGAGTATCCGATAGGTGTCGCTTATCTTTCCGATCAATCTCATAGCTCCGTTGCAAAAGGTCTTCGAATGATAGGCTTTCGTGATGACCAGATAATAAAAATACCTACCGATGACAATTTCAAAATGCGCATGGATCTCCTTAATGAACACATCGAAAAAGATATTGCGGATGGTAAAAAACCTTTTGTCGTAGTCGGAACACTGGGAACCACAAATACCGGCTCCATTGATCCTCTCGATGAAATAGGCGATATTTGTCAAAAATACAATATGTGGTTCCATGTTGATGGCGCATACGGCGGTTCTTCACTCGTTTCAGATATTTATCGCAATCTTTCGAAAGGAATCGAAAAGTCCGATTCATTTTCCTGGGATACTCATAAATGGGCACTTCAGACTTACAGCTGCAGCAGCGTGATTGCAAAAGACAAAAACAATCTTATAAATTCATTCAGCGAACACCCCGAATATCTTGAAGATATAAGAAACAAAGAAAATTTCGATCCCTGGGATTTGGGCCCCGAAATGACGCGCCCGCACAGATCGTTAAAACTCTGGTTTACACTTCAGGCTCTTGGTACGGATAAGCTCGCCGATATAGTCGATTATGCGTTTTTCAACGCTCAAAAGGCCGAAAAGGAACTTTTATCCCGAAAAGGCTGGGAAATCACTTCAAAACCCATGTGCGGAGCAATTACTTTCCGCTATGTTCCGGAAGGATACACTCCGGAAGAAATCGACGCGCTTACACTTGAAATCTGTAAGGAAATAGACGACAACGGATACGCGTATGTAGTCACCAGTGTTCTGAAAGGGAAACGCGTAATAAGGCTTTGCCTCATTAACGGCAACACCACTACCGAAGACGTCCTTAACACAATAGATCTTCTTGACAAAACGGCTCACAGGCTTTCCGATAAATGATCGGTCAAAAATTGATTTTGAATACAAAACGAAGGGCGATGCTCATTTGAGCACCGCCTTTTTTGTATATTATTTTCCGAGTTTTTCCTTTGCTTCAATAAGCGCTTTCGCGAGCTGGTCGGCGCAGGAAGTACCTCTTCCGGCACAGTCGTTCCCGAGAAGCTTATCTATGATATCGTCCGCCTTCCAGCCTTCAAGTATCTTCGGAATGGCTTTAAGATTTCCGGAACAGCCGCCGGTAAAGACGATATTCGTTACAGTTCCGTTTTCGTCCATATCAAATGTTATTTTCTTTGAACAGGTTCCGCATGTACGGTATTCAAAATTCATTTTCAGTACCTCCGAGTTATAATTTTTTGTAGATATGTATATCGAACGCCGCCTGTGTTTCAAGGCTTTCAAGCTTCGAGAGCTTTTCCGAGCCCTTTGCCGAAGTCTTCCAATAGTACGGTGTCATCTGAAACAAAGCGGCTATATCCTCTTTGTTATCAAGCGTAAATTTATAGCGCACCCGCTCCGTTTTCTCGTGCTCAAAGCCCTCGTACTCTATATCCTCTTCGGAATTTTCGTAAGGGTTATCGTATATTGCCGCTTTGAGCTCCCAAAGGTGTTTTGCCGCCGGAACAACGTATATATAATATCCTCCGCTTTTGAGCACCCTGTGATATTCTCCTGCAGAAAGCGGACTGAATATATTGAGGAGCAAATCGAATTTTGAGCACTCCGCCGGAATATCGAAAACCGAAGCTACGGCAAACTCTATATCACTGCTCCGTTTCGCGGCTCTTTTTACCGAAGGGCGGCTTATATCAAAGCCTGCCATTCCCGGCTTTTTCCCTTTGCTTTCAAGGTATTTGTATATTCCCGCCGTATAGTAGCCCTCTCCGCAGCCGCAGTCAAGAAGCTTCGGTTCTTTTTCTGTGAAAAGCTCCTCCGTTACCTCGCATAGCTTTTTGAGAAGCGGTTCATAGTAACCCTTATTCAGAAACGCCGAACGCGAAGCCGCCATTTCCCTGCTGTCGCCGGGAATTTTGGAATTCATCTTATTCGCCGGAAGAAGATGGGTATATCCTTCCGAGGCCTTATCAAAGCTATGACCTTTTTCGCAAAAGAGCCTTTTTCCGTCATCGGAAAGGGTGCTTTTGCATATCGGGCAAACAAACAGGCTCATATTTTCCCTCCGAAACAAAGCCAAAAGGCAATATGCAGAAATATAAAAAGCGGCAAAAGCAATCTGAATTTGAGCTTTCTCGTTTTATGGCGAAAAATCATCATCGAGAGAAAACCACCCGCCGCTCCGCCGATAAACGATAAACCTATGAGTATATCCTCCGGTATTCTTTTCCGCTTTTCCACGGCGAATTTTTTATCGGCAAAAAAAGCGATAAACGCGGCGAAATTCATAAGCAAATAATACGCAACGATATTTTTATCAAATACCAATCCAAAACACCGCCTTTTCGCGTATAATTTTATCATGTCCTCCCATTTTCGTCAATCAAAACAGTTAACTTTTTAAACGAGATATGTTATTATATATTTATAATTTTTCGGGAGGCGCGGAATTTTGCTGAAATTCATTATAGGAACAAACGAAAAAGCAAGGCGCGATTGCCTTTACTCAGAGATAAAGGAAAGCTCATCGGAATTTTCCTATCTCATAGTTCCGGAACAGTTTTCTTTTGAAAGCGAAAAGCTTCTGAACGAAAGCCTCGGAACCGAAGCGGCGCAAAAAGTTGAGGTTTTGAGCTTTTCACGCCTTTGCAACAGCATATTCCGCGCTTTCGGAGGACTTGCCGGAGAATATACCGATGATACCGCGAAGCTCCTTTTGATGAGCGCCGCCCTCTATCAAAGCGGGGAACTCAAATACTACAAAAAGAACGTATACGGCGCTCCGTTCATAAAGAAGCTCGTCGAAACGGATTCGGAGCTGAAAAACGCCGGAATAACCTCCGCCGAACTTATAAAGATTTCCGAAAACGCCGAAAGCTCTGTTCTTTCGGATAAAGCGGGCGACCTCGCAACAGTATTTTCGCTTTATGACGCAATTCTTTCAAAAAGCTACCTCGACCCGCTTACCGATATAAGCCGCGCCTGTGATATCCTTTCCGAAAACGATTTCTTTTCGGAAAAGGCCGTCTATATAGACAACTTCACCGGATTTACCGGAAGCGAATATAAAATGCTCCGGGCAATCATAGGACAGGCAAAATCCGTTACGGTAAGCCTTTGCTGTCCGGATATCTATGACAAAGAAGGAACGAACGGACTTTTTTCAAAGACGAAACGCACCGCCGGACGGCTTGAAAAAATCGCGAAAGAGCTTTCGGTAAGCGTTTGCAAACCGGTTTTTGCCGCTTTGAAAAACGATGGACGTCCCGGCGGGATAATCGACGTTGAAAACTGTTTTTTACAGCATGAAAACACTCCCGCTCACGAAAACTGCGGCGAGGTTTCCGTAATTTCCGCAAAGGATCCCTATGACGAAGCCAATTTTATCGCCTGTAAAATAATCGAGCTTGTTAAAAACGAAAAACTTCGCTGGAGAGATATTGCCGTTATTACAAGGGATCTTGCGCCGTATATCCACGCCATTCCGAGTGCCTTTGAAAAAGTCGGTATCCCGCTCTATATGGATACCGCCGCAGACCTTTCCTCACACCCTTTTTCAGCGTTCATTTCCGCAAGTCTTTCCGCCTGCCGGAGCAATTTCGATCCTTCGGATATAATAAGAGCGCTCAAAACCGGAATACTTCCGCTTTCCAATGAGGAAATCGCGGAATTCGAAAACTACTGTTTCGTATGGAATGTTCGCGGAAGAGCCTTCCTTTCGGAATTCACCGGAAATCCGAGCGGCTTTTCGGAAAATTCAAAGCCCGATACCGCCGCTCTTGAAAGAATAAACAGAGTTCGAGAGCTTATCGCCGTTCCTCTTGAAAAGCTGAAAAACAGAATAGCTTTTGCAAACGGCGCGGAATTTTCCTCCGCTCTCTACGATTACGTTACCGAATGCAGCGTAACCGATGGACTTAAAGCTCTCTATGAAAAATATTCGGAAGCAGAAGACAATTCCTCCGCGGAAAGCCTTGACTCATATTGGAGCTTTTTTGTATCCCTCCTCGATAAATTCAGCCTTTCTTTAAGCGATATGAGCTTTGAAGACGCCCTGCTCCCAAGGCTCTTTGAGCTTGCCCTTTCGGAAGCGAAAATCGGAACGCTTCCCCAAACTCTCGACTGCGTTTCCATCGGTACCGCCGACCGCATACGCCCGTCGGCTCCGAAGGCTGTTTTCGTCATAGGCGTTTGCGAAGGAGCTTTCCCGGCGAAATGCAAAACCGGCGGACTTTTTACAGAAAGCGAACGCAAAGAAATGTTCGGGCTTGACGTAAAGCTCTATGATGACGAAGACGACGATATATTATCCGAAAGAATGTACGCGTATACCGCACTCACCTCTCCGGAAAAGCACCTTTTCGTAAGCTTCCCCGAACTTGATCTTTCCTTTGACAGCTGTTCACCCTCCTCTTTCGTACCGGAGATCCTGCGCTGTACCACTCCGGCTTTTGAAATGAGCACCGTCGGTCTTCCGGAAAGCTTCTGGCTCCAAAGCGAAGAACTCGCGTTTGAAAGGCTTTCGGGCTTTTACGGAACGTCAACGCCGGAATCAGAAGCTCTCCGAAGCTATTTCTCAGAAAATCCGGTATGGAGCGAACGGGTAAAACAGCTTGGAAGGCTTACGAGATCCTCGCTGCACTCCCTCTCTCCCGATACCGCCGAAAAGATATTCGGAAAGAATTTCAGATTTTCTCCCACGAGCATAGTGAACTACAAAAGCTGTCCGTTTAAATATTTTCTCTATTCCGGACTTTATCTGCGCGAGCTTCAAAAAGCCGACCTTGACTATATTTCCACCGGAAATCTCGTTCACTTCGTGCTCAAAGAACTCGTGGCGAAATATAAAGGAACGGGAATTGCCTCCCTTTCCGACAGCGAACTCCGGGGAGAAATCGAAAGAGTGTTTTCCGACTACACAAACACCGTTTTCAACACCTCAAACGGAAAGACGGAACGCTTTATATATCTTCTCGGAAAGATAGAAAGGCTTCTCTTTACCGTTCTCCGGAGAATAGGCGAAGAATTCGTTCAATCCGAATTTGTTCCCTCCGCCTTTGAAATTTCCCTTGATGACAGCGGAGATATACCCGCCTATACTCTTAAAACCGAAGACGAAAAAGAGATAAAGGTAACCGGAAAAATAGACAGGCTCGACGTTCTTGAAAAAGGCGGAAAGCGCTATGCCCGTGTTATCGACTACAAGACCGGAAGCAATATAAGCTCATCCTATTCCGACGTTTTTTACGGCCTCGGAATACAGGTACCTCTCTACCTCTTTACCGTTGAGCAAAACGGCAGAAACGCTTTCTCCGGCTCCGTTCCCGCCGGCGCTCTTTATATGCCGGTAAACGGAAAAACCGGCGTTCTCGGCAGGGACGAGCTTGCGTCAGGCTCCAAAAAGAAAAAAGATGAGACTTTCAGATATCAGGGCTTCCTCCTCGATGACAACGAGGTACTCGAAGCTATGGATAAGCTTATGACCGGCAAGTACATAAAGTCAAAATGGCGTTTGCAGGAAAAATATTCGCCGTTTCTTCTTTCCGATGAATTCGGCAGTATGAAAAATCATATAGACGGTATGCTCAAAGAAATGGCTGTCTCACTCTCCGGCGGGAAAATTGCCGCCATGCCCTATAAGAGCGGTCAGAAAACCGCCTGCGACAGGTGCTTCTACAACCGGGATTGCCGCCGGGACGAAAGCGAGCCTTCCTATGAGCACGAAACGATATTCAAACCGGACTTTTTTGATAAAATATAAAGGGGGCGAAAACTATGGCTAAAAGAAACTGGAACCCGGAACAGCTTGCGGCTATTGAAGACCGCGGCGGAGATATCCTCGTTTCCGCAGCTGCCGGAAGCGGAAAGACCTCCGTACTCGTCGAAAGGGTTATAAGAATACTCACAGACAGCGTAAACCCGGTGGCGGCGGACAGGCTCCTCGTAGTTACTTTTACGAACAGCGCCGCCGCAGAGATGAAAACGAGAATATCGAACGCCCTTTCGGAGCTTTCCGCCGAGAACCCCGGAAACGAGTTTATCCGCCGCCAACAGCTTCTTATGGAGCGTGCTCATATAAGCACGATACACTCGTTCTGTCTTGAAGTTATACAGGAAAATTTCAGTCTCCTCGGTATCCAGCCAAACTCGAGGATCTGCGACGACGAAGAATCCGCCCTCATTTCTTCGGAGGCGCTTTCCGAAGTCATAGAAAACCGCTATAAATCGAAGGACGCCGATTTCCTCGCCCTTTCCGAAAACATTTCCTCGGAAAAAGACGACGGCAGAATTGAAAACTATATACTGGAATTCCACAAGTTCCTCCGGGCGCTCCCTCACTATGAAAACTGGCTCAATGACAAGCTCCCCATGTACGATACAAAGAATTTTTCCGCAGAAAAATCCGTCTGGGGAAAAATCATATTCAGCGGCGCAAAGACTATGCTTGAAGGCCGTATCCACAGCATAGACGGGCTTTCTGATGTCTGCTCCGATGCCGGTGTCGACGCATATGACGAAATGCTCGAAAAGGACAGGGAAATTTTCGAAAATCTCATTTCCGTTCTTGAACGCAGCGACTGGAACACCTCCCGCGAAGCCGTTCTCTGTGCCAAAGGCAGTTTTATGAGTATGCCCCCGGTAAGAAACTGCGAAATTTCCGCTACCGTTAAGGGAATAAGGGAAAAGTATAAAGATTGTATACAGAAAGACCTCGTCAAATATTTCTCTTTCACGGAAGACGAAATAAAAGAGGATATCGAAAAACTTCTGCCCCTGATAAAATGCCTTTTTGAAACCACTTTGGAGTATGACGAAGCCTTTACGAAGAAAAAGAGCGAAAAACATATCCTCGATTTTTCCGACCTTGAACAGCTCACTCTCCGCGTGCTCACGAAACCCGACGGAAAAGGAAATTATGTGCCGACCGAGGCGGCGAAAATCTATTCCGAGCGCTTCGACTACGTTCTCGTTGACGAATTCCAGGATACCAACAAAGTCCATGATACCATTTTCAAATCCATATCGAAGGGCGACAACAGCTTTTTTGTCGGAGATGTAAAACAGAGCATTTACCGTTTCCGTCAGGCCATGCCGGAGCTGTTCCTTGAAAAATACAACAGCTGGAAGATACTCGACCTTCAAAATCCCGATGACATAAAGAAAGGCGAGCCGAAAACCATAATACTCGGCAAAAACTACCGCAGCAGGAAAAACG
>JAZLFU010000015.1:0-2857 GCA_045615915.1 Oscillospiraceae bacterium | reverse complement strand
CCTTTTTCGGAAATATTATATTCGCTTGTTACTGTATTGCTTTCAGGCTGGATAATAGAAATAGTTCAAAATTTTTTGAAAGGCGGAGATAAAAATGGAAGAAACGACAAAGGCTAAACTGCTTTACATTTTGGAGTTGCTTAAAAAGACGGATGAACAGCATCCCGTGAATACGAATGATATTATAGCTTATCTTTCGGAAAAAGGGCTCTCGGCAGAAAGGAAATCCGTAGCGCGAGATATTGAAGCTATCCGTAAGGCAGGCTATTCCATTATTCTTTGCGATGAATATAAACGCGGATATTATATGACTGACCAGATTTTTGAGGACTATGAGCTTAAAATGATAGCCGATGCCGTTTCCGGAACAAAGTTTCTTACATACGGTGATTCAGAAAAGCTTGTAAATAAACTCTGTGAAATAGCTACTTTCACCGGTGAAGAGATAATAAAAGAACATACTTTTATTGATCAAACGATAAAATCAAAAAATAAATTTGTTCGTTTTAATATAGATAAAGTAATAAACGCAATAAAACATAAGAAGAAAATAACTTTTCAGTATTATGAAACCGGTCCGGACGGAAACATGACGCTGAAACGCGATGGACATATATATGAAATATCTCCGTATTATCTTTGCTGGGCAGAGGATGGATATTTTTTGATAGGAAACAGCAAAAGCCATGACCATCTTACCCATTTCAGAGTGGATATGATGATAAACGTTGAAATCATAAAGGAACCAATAAGGCCACGCGAAGAGATTGTGGAACTTACGGAGAACTTTTCAATAGGAGAATATCTCCGTCAGAACGTCAATATGTATACGGGCGAACTTATGCAGGTAACCCTTGAATGCAGTTTGAATGCGGCGCCGGATTTCCGTTCACGTTTCGGAACTGATATAAAAGTAGTTCCGATAAACGAAAATTATTTCAGAGCTGACGTAACGGTAACAAAAGGCGAAGGATTTATTCGCTGGATAATGCAGTTTGATCCGGACGATATAAAGGTTATTTGGCCAAGTGATTTTTATAAAGTGATAGAAAGCCGCGCAAAGAAAATTTCAAAATACTATAAATAAAATATTCCGGCGCAGAGATTGTATCTCTTTGCCGGAAAGTTTAAAGAATTGCCGCAGATCCGAGTCCGAAACTTATTGAAAGTGCTTCGTCTATTTTATCCATGGAACAGTCATCAAGTCTTCCCATATGTTCTTTGAGACGCTGTTTATCAATCGTTCTTATCTGTTCAAGGAGAACGATGGAATCCTTTGAAAGACCGCAGTTTTGCGAAGAAACTTCAATATGGGTAGGAAGTTTTGTTTTTTCCTTTTGGCTTGTAATGGCGGCGGCTATAACGGTAGGGCTGTATTTGTTCCCTATATCGTTTTGAACGATAAGTACCGGACGTATGCCGCCCTGTTCCGATCCGATCACAGGGCTCAAATCGGCATAAAAAATATCTCCTCTTTTAACAGACATTTTTATCACGCTCCGTATTTTTGATACAGAGATATTATTGCCGCGAAAATGCTTTCTTAAACATTCCGCTGTTTATACTATTGCGAAAATTACCGGAGAGTGATAAACTTATAAAGTTGTTTGAAAAAACAATATAATAGAGGTTAAAAACCGAAAGGACAAAATATGTCTGAAATAAGTTACGTTGAAAAGGTAAAAGAGCTTCTTTTAAAAATGCCGGGAGATCACACTGCTTTTGTTCACACTTACGGCTGCCAGCAGAATTTTTCAGATGGTGAAAAGCTTGAAGGAATGCTTGAACAGATGGGTTATAAAATAGTGGAGTCCGATGAAAATGCGGAGTTCGTTATTTTTAATACCTGTGCGATAAGAGAAAATGCGGAAAAACGCGTTTTTGGAAATGTTGGTATTTTAAAAAAAGCGCATAGCGAAAATCCCAATATGATAATTGCCGTTTGCGGCTGTATGGTACAGCAGGAACATATCGCGAAGAAGTTTAAAGAGAGCTATTCTTTTGTGGATATAGTATTCGGAACTCACGCGGTACCGAGGCTTCCCGAACTTATATATAAACATATTACGGCAAAGAAACGCCAGTTTGATATAGGCGAGGGAGAGGGCTGTATGGCTGAATATCTTCCTATACACCGTGATGACGATATGAAGGCAAATCTGCCGATAATGTACGGCTGCGATAATTTCTGTACTTATTGTGTAGTACCGCTTGTAAGAGGAAGAGAAAGAAGCAGGGAGCCGGAAGATATAGTTGCCGAGGCGAAAGAAATCGTTGCGGCAGGATACAAGGAGATAACTCTTCTCGGACAAAACGTGAACTCGTACGGAAAAGGGATTGAAAATCCCATAAGTTTCGCAAAGCTCTTGCGTATGATCAACGATATCCCGGGAGAGTTTCAGATAAAATTTATGTCTTCTCATCCGAAAGACTGTACGGTTGAGCTTTTGGAAGCCATGAGAGATTGTGAAAAGGTTTGCAATTATATTCATCTTCCGGTACAGAGCGGATCTAATGACGTGCTCAAACGAATGAACAGAAAATATACAGTTGAGCATTACCTCGAACTTGTTGATATGGCAAGAAAGATCGTTCCCGATATAACGATAACAAGCGATATTATTGTAGGTTTTCCCGGAGAAACGGAAGAGGATTTCAATGCAACGTATGAGCTTTCAAAAAAGGCGCGCTGGCTTATGACTTACAGCTTCATATATTCAAAGCGTGAAGGAACAAAGGCGGCAACAATGGAAAATCAAATACCACCGGAGGTATCTTCAAGGCGCTTCCAAAAATTGCTTGATCTTCAAACGGAGATAAGCCATGAAATAAACGCGTCATATGTAGGAAAAACTAC
>JAZLFU010000014.1:0-1364 GCA_045615915.1 Oscillospiraceae bacterium | reverse complement strand
ATATGAACAAAGGCGATGAGATCGAAATGGCAAAGGCTGATTTGAAGCTTATGAACGTTGCGGAAAAAATTACCCCGCCCTTTTATAAAAAGTAATAAAATTACTTGATATTATTTGCGTTTTGCGTTATAGTTAAAAAGTAAAAGAGGTGATCGGCAAAATGGAAAAAGGCTGTGTAAGACTTTATACCGGAAACGGAAAAGGCAAAACCACAATGGCTCTCGGACTTGCTCTTCGTGTATACGGGGAGGGCAGGCGTGTTTTTGTCGGTCAGTTTATAAAAGATGATCCCAAAGGAGATGTTTTTGCGCTTCGTAAAGCGATACCCGGCGTTGTAACCGCTCAATTCGGTTGCGGAAGCGGCTGCATTTGCGGAAGAGAACCGGATGACACTGATATCAACTGTGCCCAAAAAGGACTTGAGAGAGCAAGACAGGCGCTTTCAAGCGGAAATTTCGGCGCAGTAATACTTGATGAGATCACTATACCGATGTATTTCGGACTTATTACCATTGATGAGATAAAAGAGCTTATTTCACTTAGAACTCCGGGAACGGAACTCGTTTTTACCGGAAGATATGCTTCCGATGAACTTAAAGCTCTTTCGGATATGGTAACGGTTGTGGAATCGGAAAAAATTCCGAATCCGGTTCCGGATATTTAAAAAATAGCAAATTCGGAATTGATTATTGCAATTATAAATGATACAATTAAATTGCAGTTTGAAAAGTAAATAATGTGGGCCTTACGGTTGCCAAAATCGGCTTTCGCTTTTTGCGAAAGGGAAAACGGTGTGAATCCGTTACTGTTACCTCAACTGTATTTGCTGACAAAGAAAGCATATAGCCACTGTTATTTGAATGGGAAGGCGCTTTCGGAGGATGAAGCATAAGTCAGGATAATTTCCGCAAGGTCATTCTCGGGTTAAGGGAGTCCACGGTGTTTCAATATGTAACTTTTATGTGGGGCTGCCAAATTACTTGGCGGCCCTTTTTTAGGAAGCGGACTTTGCCGATATCGGGAAGCCCGCTTTTTGCTTTTCTTGTGGAATACGTCATCAGAGCCATAAAACTGCCAAACGGTGCGATATATAAAATTTCTCACTCCTTTTTTATATTTTGTGCCGTCTCTCGATTATATCCTTGCAGGGAGGTTTACATATATGGATTACACAAAAGATATCAAAAAAATAAAAGAGTATATAGATACGCATCTTGAAGATAATCTTTCTCCGGAGAAAATAGCTGCGGTTGCCGGTTATTCGACCTTTCATTTTTGCAGAATCTTTAAGCAATGTGATGGAAGAAGCCTTATGAAATACGTGCGCGAAAAACGCTTGGAAAAGGCGGAATGTGAAGTTGAGA
>JAZLFU010000013.1:0-3867 GCA_045615915.1 Oscillospiraceae bacterium | reverse complement strand
GAAAATATCTCCGAAGATATCGCCGAAATCACCAAAATCGCTGTGGTCGTATTGCTGATAGCGAGTATATCCGCCCTGGCCTCCGCCGTAGGAAGGATCAACTCCGGCATGGCCGAACTGGTCGTAACGGGTGCGCTTTTGTTTATCTGAAAGGACTTCATAGGCTTCGCCGACTTCTTTGAATTTTGCTTCGGCAGTTTTATCATCCGGGTTGAGGTCCGGGTGGTACTGCTTTGCAAGTTTGCGGTAGGCTTTTTTTATTTCGTCATCGCTTGCGGTCTTTTCAACGCCGAGCACTTCGTAATAATCGCGCTTATCCGCCAAATGTATCACCTTTTTCTTTGTATGAATATCAATTTCTGCACGGAGAGAGTCTCCCCGTGCAGAAGATGTTTTTTATTGAGTTGATTTTTTATCAGTTTACGTCATGGAAATCGGCGTCAACGTAACCGTCGTCATTTCCGCCGCAGTTTCCGCAGTTACCGTCGCAGCCGGCGCCCTGTGCGTTGGGATCACCTTGCGGTGCGTTCTGCTGATATACCTTTGCGGAGATCTCATAGAATTTCTCTTCAAGGTCTTTCTGTTTTGCCTTGATATCCTCAATATTGTCGCCTTTAAGGGACTCTTTGAGTGCATCGATCTTGGCCTGGAGAGAAGATTTATCATCAGCGGAGAGCTTATCGCCGAGGTCTTTTATGGTCTTTTCGGACTGATATACCATCTGGTCTGCGCCGTTTCTGGTGTCGATCTCTTCGCGGTGTTTCTTATCCTCTGCGGCGTACTGTTCGGCTTCTTTAACAGCTTTGTCGATATCGTCTTTGCTCATGTTGGTGGAGCTTGTAATGGTGATATGCTGTTCTTTTCCGGTGCCGAGATCCTTTGCGCTTACGTGGACTATGCCGTTTGCGTCGATATCAAATGTAACTTCAATTTGAGGAATACCTCTCGGCGCGGGCATAATTCCGTCAAGGTGGAACATACCGAGGCTCTTGTTATCTCTTGCCATTTCACGTTCGCCTTGGAGTACATGCACCTCAACGGAGGTCTGACCATCAGCGGCGGTGGAGAAGATCTGAGATTTCTTTGCGGGAATGGTGGTGTTTCTGTCGATTATCTTGGTGAATACTCCGCCGAGGGTTTCAAGACCGAGGGAAAGGGGAGTTACGTCAAGAAGTACGAGGCCTTTTACTTCACCGCAGAGAACGCCGCCTTGGATAGCCGCACCCATTGCAACACATTCATCGGGGTTGATTCCTTTGAAGGGATCTTTTCCGGTGATGCCTTTAACGGCTTCCTGAACTGCGGGAATACGGGAGGAACCGCCGACGAGAAGAATCTTATCAAGCTCGTTTGCTTTAAGACCTGCATCGGAAAGAGCCTGGCGAACAGGTCCCATGGTGGCTTCAACAAGATCAGCGGTGAGTTCGTTGAATTTCGCTCTTGTTACGTTGCAGTCAAGGTGTTGAGGCTGGCCGTTTGCGTCAACGGTGATAAAAGGAAGGTTTACGTTCGTTTGAGTCATGCCGGAAAGGTCGATCTTTGCTTTTTCGGCGGCTTCTTTAAGTCTTTGCATTGCCATTTTGTCTTTGCGAAGGTCAATGCCGCTGTCCTTGCGGAATTCATCTGCAAGGTAGTTTATAAGTCTGTCATCGAAGTCATCACCGCCGAGGTGGTTGTTACCCGCGGTAGCAAGAACTTCCTGGATTCCGTCGCCCATTTCGATGATGGAAACATCGAAGGTACCGCCGCCGAGGTCGTATACCATGATCTTCTGGTCATCCTCTTTATCTGCGCCGTATGCAAGAGCAGCGGCGGTGGGCTCATTGATTATACGCTTTACTTCAAGACCGGCAATTTTGCCTGCGTCTTTGGTTGCCTGACGTTGGGAGTCGGTGAAGTACGCGGGAACGGTGATAACTGCCTGGGTAACGGTTTCGCCGAGGTATGCTTCCGCGTCGGCTTTGAGCTTCTGAAGGATCATTGCGGAAATTTCTTGAGGAGTATATCCTTTTCCGTCAATATCAACGCGGTAGTCGGAGCCCATCTGGCGTTTAATGGAAGTGATGGTTCTGTCGGGGTTGGTAACTGCCTGACGTTTTGCCGCCTGGCCGATTATACGCTCACCGGTTTTTGAAAAACCTACTACGGAAGGAGTTGTTCTTGCGCCTTCGGGGTTGGTGATAACGGTGGGTTCGCCTGCTTCCATAACGGCTACGCAGGAGTTTGTTGTTCCAAGGTCAATACCGATAATTTTTGCCATAATATTATTCCTCCAAATCAGAAGTTAAAATTTACAATGTTTTATATAAAGGTTTTCGCCTTAATTTGCGTTTTAGTTTGCTACGATTACCATTGAGTAGCGAATTACTTTATCGCCGAGCATATATCCTTTGCGGTAGACGTCTGTTATAACGTTTTCTCCGTATGCCGGATTTTCGTTGTGCATTACCGCGTTGTGATATTTCGGATCGAACTGTTCGCCGAGAGCGGGTATCTCTTTTATACCGAGCTGGTCGAAG
This sequence comes from Oscillospiraceae bacterium, assembly GCA_045615915.1. GTDB lineage: Bacteria > Bacillota > Clostridia > Oscillospirales > Ruminococcaceae > UMGS1668. The sequence goes on along the minus strand of JAZLFU010000013.1, from coordinate 1,348 downwards.
GCTTCTTTTATCGAACTGCCTATAAGGTCTATTCCTTTTTTATATTCGGCGTTTGGGCATTCGTAATTTGCCGCCCGTTCGAAGCTGTCGAGTATGGGTAGAAGCTTTGTTACGGTATCCGCAACGGCATCGTTATATACGCCGTCTTTTTCGCGTTGGCTTCGTTTTCTGAAATTGTCATATTCCGCAAGAGTACGAAGGTGCCTGTCATAAAGCTCGTCTTTTTCCTTTTGAAGAGCTTCAAGTTCGGTTCTAACGGCGTCAAGCTCGGTTACTTCTTCGTTTACCGCTTCCTTTACTTCATTTTCCTGCTGTTCATCTGCTGTCTTTTTTTCTTTGTCCATTATTCATCACCCGTTTTCTGTTGATATGTCATTGAAAGCAGTGTGCCAAGTTTTTCCGCAAAATATTCAAGGTGCGGAATAAGTCTTGAATAGTCCATTCTTACCGGACCTATAAGACCTATTGTTCCGCAGTCGTTATCGCCGATATTGAATCTTGCGACAATAAGCGAGCTTCCGGAAAGCTCCGAAAGGCTGTTTTCCTTTCCGATAAATACCGTAACTCCCGAAGGATTTTTGCCGAGCACCGAGCCGATCTCATCGCGCTTTGAAAGGAGTTTCATTATTTCAAGAGCGCGGTCGGAATATTCGTTATACATAAGGAGTTTTTCCTGGCCGCCGAGGTAATACTGACCGTTATAAACTTCCTTGCAAAGCTCATAGATACTTACGATAAGCGGATTGAAAACTTCGGAATAATCTCCGAGCTGAACGGCTACCGAAGTAACGTATTCGGCGCTTATCTCTTTAAGAGTATGACCGGAAAAACGGTCGTTTGCAAACTTTTTGAAAAAATCCGTTATTCCGGTATTTATCCGGAAGTTGAGGCGGCAAACCTTGCTCTTTACAACGCCGTTCGAAGCGATTACAAGCAAAACCACGGTGCCTCTGTCTGCCGGAACGATATCTATATGCTTTACGGTTACGTATGCCGGAGTTGTTGTCATCGCAACGGTCGCGCAGCCGGTATATTCGGCAAGAGCTTCGGCGGAATCTTCAAGAAGCCTGTCGGGATCCGGATCGCTTATATTGAAAAGCGCATCAATACCGTCGCGTTCATCTTCGGTAAGAGGTTCCTCACGCATAAAGTTGTCGAGGTAGATCCTGTATCCGAGGTGGGAAGGTATCCTTCCGGCGGAGGTATGTGGCTGTTCAAGAAGTCCCATTGCGAAAAGCGCCGCCATTTCATTTCTTATAGTAGCAGGCGAAACGCTTATTCCGGGCATTTCGGAAAGTGTTTTTGAACCGACGGGCTCGCCGGTGCGAATATAAGTTTCAATGATTGC
>JAZLFU010000012.1:0-4856 GCA_045615915.1 Oscillospiraceae bacterium | reverse complement strand
GCTTTGTGAGCCTTAAAAATGTCTGCAAGCGCTATGTTATGGGCGAAGTAACGATAACCGCTTCGGATAACGTAAGCTTTGACATAGAAAAGGGAGAGTTTGTCGTTATCGTAGGCCCTTCCGGAGCGGGCAAGACGACGATACTCAATATGCTCGGCGGAATGGATACCTGTGATGATGGCGATATAATAGTTGACGGAAAAAATATCGCAAAGTACAGCGATAAAAATTTAATAACCTATCGCCGCTACGATATAGGTTTCGTTTTCCAGTTTTATAACCTTATACAAAATCTTACGGCAAGAGAAAACGTTGAGCTTGCCTCACAAATCTGTAAAGATCCGCTCGATCCGGAAACGGTGCTTAAAGAAGTGGGGCTTTCTGAAAGAGAAAACAATTTTCCCGCCCAGCTTTCCGGCGGAGAACAGCAGCGTGTTGCAATAGCGAGGGCGCTTGCGAAAAATCCGAAGCTTTTGCTTTGCGATGAGCCTACCGGTGCGCTTGATTACGTTACGGGAAAACAGATACTTAAGCTTTTGCAGGATTGCTGCCGGAAAAACGGTATGACGGTAATAGTGATAACTCATAACCTTGCGCTTACTCCGATGGCGGACAAGGTAATACATATAAACAGCAGTAAAGTTACGGGAATTGAAACAAACAAAAATCCCGTTCCGGTTGATGAAATAGAATGGTAAAATTACGGTTATTTTAAAGGAGGTGCGGGAATGGGTTCTGCGTTTATAAAAGATATACTGCGCGAAATCGGACGTTCCCGCAGCAGATTTTTTTCGATATTCGCTATAATAGCTTTGGGAGCGGGATTTTTTGCGGGGCTTAAAGCAACCGCACCGTCAATGCTCAAAACTATGGATAATTATTATGCCGAACAGAACCTTATGGATATAAGGCTTGTTTCTACCTATGGATTTAATGACAACGATATCAAGGCGATAAAAGATACAGACGGAATAAAAAGCGTTTATCCCACCTATTCGAAAGACGTTTTCGTAATAAATGATGAAAACTTGAGCGTTATCGCAAAACTGAAAGCGCTTCCCGATGAAACAACGGCGGAATATGCCGATAAAACTATAAATTCGCCGGTGCTCATCGAAGGAAGATATCCGAAATCGCCGGATGAATGTCTCGTTGAAAAACACGGTCAGCTTATAGTGAGCTTCGATATAGGAGATACCGTATCCGTTTATACTACCGATCCCGATGATACTATGGAAGACAGCCTTATACGCGACAGCTGGACTGTTGTGGGAATAGTAATGTATCCGCAGTATATAAGCTATGACAGGGGGAGCGCTCCAATAGGGAACGGTTCCGTTGATACTTTTATACTAATACCGGAGAGCAATTTTATATATGACGTCTATAACGAGGTATATCTTACTTTTTTGAGCACGGAGGGAATAAGCGCTTTTGATGATGCGTATTCCGAAGTGGTCGGAGGCGAAAAAGAAAAATTTGAGGCTCTTGCAAAAATCCGTGAGGAAGAAAGATATATTGAGATACAGAATGAAGCGGATGAAAAAATATCCGACGCGAAAAAAGAACTTGCGGATGCGGAAAAAGAGGCGGATGAGGAGCTTGCCGATGCAGAAAAAGAGCTTGCGGACGCCTATGACGAGCTTATTGATGCCGAAAAAGAGATAAAAGACGGCTGGAAAGAGTATTATGACGGTGTAAAAGAGTACGAAGACGGAAAAGCCGAATTTGAGGAAGAAATAGCGAAGGCGGAAAACGAAATATTGAGCGCGGAATGGGAACTTAATTCCGGTCAAAGCCAGTATAAAAACGGAAAGAAAGAATATAGCGACGGCTTGAAGCAGTTTAACGACGGACTTGCCGAAATGGGAATGACGGTAGAGGAGCTTTATTCAAGCCGTGCTCAAATAAAAAGCGGAATAGAACAATGCCGCAGCGCAATAGCCAAGGCGGAAGCGGCAATATCAATGCTCGAAAACTACGGAATGACCGGTACGCCGGAATATTCCGAAGCAGTTTCCGGTCTTGCGCAGGCAAATGCGACGAAAAAAGCTCTTGAAGATAATCTTAAAGAGGTAAATGAAGCGCTCGACGCCTATGATGAATTACAGGACGCGGAAGATGAGCTTGACGATGCCGGCGCCGAGATAAATAAGGGCAAAAAAGAGCTTAAAAAAGGTAAAAAAGAACTTGAAAAAGCAAAAGCCGATGGAGAAAAAGAGCTTAAAGACGCTGAAAAAGAACTAAATGATGCAAGAATCGAACTGCTTGACGCAGAGCAGGAGCTTGCTGACGGCTGGGAAGAATATTATGACGGTGTAAAAGAGTATGAGGATGGAAAAAAGGAAGCGGAAGAAAAAATCGCGGATGCCAGACAGAAAATAGCCGATGCTGAAGAAGAAGTTGCCGATATAAAAAAGCCTGTCTGGTACGTTTTGACAAGGGATGATAATCCGGGTTACAGCACTTTTGAGGGCGACGCGGAAAGAATAGACGGAGTCGGAAGAGTATTTCCGGTATTCTTCTTTATGGTAGCGATGCTTGTCTGCCTTACCACTATGACAAGCATGGTGGAGGAGGAGCGTACTCAGATAGGAACGATGAAAGCTCTCGGTTATAGCCATAGGTCAATAGCCGCGAAATTTATCGTGTATTCTTCTGCGGCAAGCTTTTTAGGCTCGATATTGGGAATAGCGGTAGGTGTTCTTCTGTTTCCGAAGGTCATATACAGCGCCTACGAGATGATGTATAAAACTCCGAAGCTTATGTTCAAGGCTATGCCGGGTTTCTGGGTAGCCGAGGCAATCGTATGTATTGCCTGCACAACGCTTGCGGTATTTATGGCGTGTATTTCGGAACTGCGCTCAAATCCGGCATCACTTATGCGTCCGAAAGCGCCTAAAGCCGGCAAGAGAGTTTTGCTCGAAAAGATACCTTTTATCTGGAAAAGGTTCAGCTTTACGAAAAAAGTAACAATAAGAAATCTTTTCAGATATAAAAAGAGGATTTTTATGACTGTAATCGGTATTGCAGGCTGTACCGCTCTTACGCTTACGGGTTTCGGGCTTCTTTCTTCGATTTCGGTAATACTTGATAAACAATACGAAGAGATTTTTAACTATGACCTTATTGTCGCTCTCGATACAGAGGAGGAAACGGAAAAAACAAAAGAGGTAATGGCGGCGCTTGATAAGAGCAATATATCAAAGGAAAATCTGGCGGTATATATGAAATCCGCGGAGTATAGGGGAATGGGAGATATTACCCTTGTTGTAACGGATGACAAAGAAAAGCTCGATTATTTTATAAAACTCAAAAACCGTGTTACCGGTGAGGCTTACGGACTTTCGGATGACGGAATTATAGTAACGGAACGTTTTTCGGAGGTAACTGGGCTTTCCGCCGGCGATGAGATGACTTTTACCTGCGGAGATGAGCAGTTTACCGTAAATATTGATGCGGTTGCGGAAAACTATACTATGCATTTCTTTTTTATGAGTGAAAATCTTTATGAGAAGCTTTGCGGAAAAGCGCCGGAACACAATTCGGTATTTACCAAAATGTCCGATGACGGAGAAACGGCGCAATCGGAGCTTGCTTCTGAGCTTATAGGATACGACGGAGTTATGGCGCTTTCATTCGTAAGAGATACAAAGGAGGCTTTCGGAAATACCGTAGGAAACCTGAATTACGTTGTTATTCTCGTAATAGCTTCGGCGGCAATGCTTGCCTTTATAGTATTATATAATTTAACAAATATAAACATCACCGAGCGAATAAGGGAGATAGCAACAATAAAAGTTCTTGGATTTTATGACGGAGAGGTTTCGTCTTACGTATTCAGAGAAAACGTTTTGCTTACGGTTATGGGCGGAGCAGTCGGTCTCGCTCTCGGAATATGGTTTCACGGATTTGTTATGGACGTAGCCCAAACGGATTCCGTAATGTTCGGAAGAGGTATTCCGATTTGGTGCTTTGCGTCGGCGTTCGCGATGACGATTTTGTTTGCTTTTATGGTAAATTTCATCATGTATTTCAGGCTTAAAAAAGTAAGTATGGTGGAATCCTTGAAATCTGTTGAATAATTTGCAAAAAATCTTGTAAATTTTGTGAAAAACATCTTTATTTTTTGAAACGGACGTGTTATAATATCCATATATAAATTATTGGGAGGGTTAGCTATGCTCAGAATTGAAGACCAGATTGAAAATTCTACTGCTATGATTAAGACTGTTGATTATTTGGAATCTCAGATTCGTAAGTTCAACAGCGATGAAGGAACAGCAGATGAATTTGTTGCCGCAACAAAAGAAGCAATCGAAAAACTCCGCGCAATAATGAAAAACGGCGGAATTATCAGATAATTAAAAAAAGTGAACACCGGTTTTAGTGCCGGTGTTCTTTTTTATAATAAAAAACCTCCCGATTTTTTCGAGAGGTTTTATATAGGTCAGAATCCCAATAATCCCGCGCCGATTATTCCTGCTTTGTTTCCGAGAGCGGCTTTATATACTTTCGGCGGCTCTATATCCGGCGATGAATAACACATTTCTGAAACCCTTTTGTTGAGAGGATTTATAAGAGAATCTCCCTGGTTGCTTACTCCGCCGCCGAGAACGACTATTTCGGGACGGAACACGTTGATAAGTCCGGAAATACCGTCGGCAAGATAGGTTATATATTGGTCAACGATTTGTATTCCGGTGGGATCTCCCTTTTCGGCGGCGTCAAAAGGAGTACGCCCTCCGATATTGTCGAGATCTCCTTCGCACATATCCCATATAATGGAATCTTTGTTCAGCATAGCGGCTTCGCGGGTTTGGCGTTTAAGAGCCACCGCGGAACAGTATACTTCG
>JAZLFU010000011.1:0-7245 GCA_045615915.1 Oscillospiraceae bacterium | reverse complement strand
TCTATCACGTCGTCGATATGATAAAAAGCAGACTCAAGGCGACCCCGATCGTAATGCAGCTTCCTATCGGAGCTGAAGCCAGTTTCGTTGGCCTTATCGATCTTCTTGAGATGAAAGCTTATTATTATCGTGATGATTTGGGTGTTGATATCGAAGTAACCGATGTTCCCGAAGACATGAAAGAACAGGCGGAGAAATACCGTGAGATGCTCGTTGAGCAGGCGGCGGAGATCGAAGAAGATCTTATGGAAAGATACCTCGAAGGCGAAGAGCTCACTATTCCCGAGCTCAAGAGAGCCATCAGAAAAGGTACCATTGATAATACCTTCGTTCCTGTTTGTTGCGGTACTTCCTATCGTAACAAAGGCGTTCAGAAGCTTTTGGACGCAATCGTCGATTATATGCCTTCTCCTCTTGATATCCCGCCTGTTAAAGGTAATGATCCCAAGACCGGAGAAGAACAGATCCGTAAGGCAGGAGACAGCGAACCTTTCGCAGCTCTTGCATTCAAGATCGCTGCGGACCCCTTCGTCGGAAAGCTCTGTTTCTTCAGAGTATATTCCGGAACGGTTGACGCAGGTCAGGGCGTACTTAACGCCACCAAAGATAAGAGCGAGCGTATGGGACGTATTCTCCAGATGCACGCTAACCACCGTAAAGACCTTGATACCTGCTATTGCGGAGATATCGCAGCAGCAGTAGGTCTCAAAAATACCACTACCGGTGATACCCTCTGCGATCCCAAGTTCCCGATAGAACTTGAGCAGATGGAATTCCCGGAGCCTGTTATCCGTCTTGCTATCGAGCCTAAGACTAAAGCAGGCCAGGAAAAACTCGGACTTGCCCTTGCAAGACTTGCAGAGGAAGATCCTACTTTCAAAACTTATACCGAACAGGAAACCGGACAAACCATTATCGCAGGTATGGGCGAGCTTCATCTTGAGATAATCGTTGACCGTCTTCTCCGTGAGTTCAAGGTAGAAGCAAACGTAGGTAAACCTCAGGTTGCATACAAAGAGACCATCACAAAGTTTGTTGATCAGGAAACCAAGTATGCCCGTCAGTCCGGTGGTAAAGGTCAGTACGGTCATGTTAAAATCAAGGTTGAACCTAACGAGAGCGGTAAAGGTTATGAATTCCGCAATGCCGTCGTCGGCGGTGCTATTCCGAAGGAATACATTCAGCCTATCGATATGGGTATTCAGGGCGCAATGCAGTCCGGTGTTCTTGCCGGATATCCCGTTGTTGACGTTATCGTAACGCTCTATGATGGTTCTTACCACGAGGTCGACTCCTCCGAAATGGCATTTAAGATTGCCGGTTCCATGGCTTTCAAAGAGGCTATGAAGAAAGCGGCACCTATTTTGCTCGAGCCGATTATGAACGTAACCGTTACCTTCCCCGAAGAGTACATGGGAGATGTTATGGGCGACCTCAGCTCCCGCCGTGCTCAGATCAGAGGTATGGAAACCAACTACGGCGCCCAGGAGATCAAGGCTTTCGTTCCGCTTTCCGAAATGTTCGGTTATGCAAGCGACCTTCGTTCCAAGACTCAGGGCCGTGGACAGTACGTTATGGAGCCCAGCCATTATGTTGAGGTTCCGAAATCTATTGCAGAAGGCATCGTAAAAGACCGTTAAGCAATAGAAAAATTTGACAAAAACAGAAAATATGAGTAAATATGACTTGAAAATTTTCTGTTTTGGTATAAAATAAAACTAAACACAAAATAAATGAATTAACTGTAAGGAGGATATCTTAAATGGCAAAACAACATTTTGAGAGAACTAAACCCCATGTTAATATTGGTACCATCGGTCATATCGACCATGGTAAGACCACTCTTACTGCTGCAATCACTAAATATCTTAGCTTCAAAGGCTATGCAGATTACAGCGCATACGATGCAATCGATAAAGCACCTGAAGAAAAAGCTCGTGGTATCACGATCAACACCGCACACGTTGAGTATGAGACTGACAACCGTCACTATGCTCACGTTGACTGCCCCGGACATGCTGACTACATCAAAAACATGATTACCGGTGCTGCACAGATGGATGGTACTATCCTTGTTGTTTCCGCTGCTGATGGTCCTATGCCTCAGACTCGTGAACACATCCTTCTTTCCCGTCAGGTTGGTGTTCCTTACATCGTAGTATTCCTCAACAAAGTTGACCAGCTCGGCGGAGATACCGAAATGCTCGAACTTGTTGAAATGGAAGTTCGTGAACTCCTTAGCGAGTACGGCTATCCGGGCGACGATACTCCTATTATCCCCGGTTCTGCTCTTGCTTGCCTCGAAGACAGCACCAACGATCCTAACGCAGACTGCTACAAACCTATCCAGGCCCTTCTTGATGCAGTAGACAGCTACATTCCTACTCCTGAACGTAAAGCAGACCTTCCTTTCCTTATGCCTATCGAAGATATCTTCACCATCACCGGCCGTGGAACTGTTGTTACCGGACGTGTTGAGCGTGGCCAGATCAAGACCGGCGATGAAGTTGAGATCATTGGTCTTACCGAAGAGAGAAAGAAAACTGTTGTTACCGGTGTTGAGATGTTCCACAAGATCCTCGACTATGGTGAAGCAGGCGATAACATCGGTGCTCTTCTTCGTTCCATTCAGAGAACCGAAGTTAAACGTGGTCAGGTTCTTGCAAAACCCGGCTCCATCAACCCCCACAAAGCTTTCCGCGGACAGGTTTACGTCCTCAAGAAAGACGAAGGTGGCCGTCATACTCCTTTCTTCAACAACTATCGTCCTCAGTTCTTCTTCAGAACTACTGACGTTACCGGCGTAATCACTCTTCCCGAAGGTGTTGAGATGTGCATGCCCGGCGATAACGTTGAGATGGATGTTGAACTTATCGAGCCTATCGCAATCGAAAAAGGTCTTCGTTTCGCTATCCGTGAAGGCGGTCGTACCGTCGGTTCCGGTGTTGTTATCGAGATCAACGAATAATTTTCGTAGAAATAAAAGAGCTTGCCGAAAGGCAGGCTCTTTTTTTACTTTACGAAAAAATCAGCGTTTTACACTATTGCGGTTAACTTTAATTGATAAATTACACAAAATGTCATTCCATTTTTATCCAAATACAATTTAAATAAATATTAAGCGCATAAATAGTTAAAAAATATTGTGCAATTCAAACAAAAAATTAAAACAAATTTTTCGATTGGTGAGAAAAATTGTAATTGATTTTATTGGAAAGAAATACTATAATAGTACCGTAGAGCAAAACTCTATATTATTTTGAAGTTGTCCAAGGAGGAAATATTATGAAAAAGATTCTTGCCATCGTATTGGCAGCAATGATGCTTCTCAGCCTCTGTGCATGCGGACCTACCCAGACCGGTGTTAATACCGAAAATATGCAGGTTCATGATGAAGTTACCGGCAAAGTTGTTATCTATACTTCCATGTATCAGGACATTATTGAAGCTCTCGATGTAACCCTTAAAGACGTTTTCCCGAATGCAGAGATCGAATTCTTCCAGAGTGGTACCGGTACTATCCAGTCCAAAGTTACCGCAGAGCTTGAATCCGGTAAACTCGGTTGCGATATGCTTATGGTTGCAGAGCCTGCATACGCACTTGAGCTCAAAGAACTCGGTGTTCTCCATCCTTACATCTCCGCAGAAAAAGATAACCTTGCTTTCGATTACGATCCCGAAGGTTATTGGTATCCCGTTCGTATCTCCAACATGGTTCTTGCATACAACCCCGAACTCTATTCCGAGGATGAAGTTGCAAAGACCATGGAAGGCTTTGCTTATGACGAAAACCTCAAAGGCGGAGTCTCCATGTCTAACCCGCTTACCTCCGGTACCGCTCTTGCTTCTGCGGTAGCTCTCAGAGCAAAATACGGTTATGAGTATTTTGATGCTCTTGCAGCACAGGAAGTTATGGTCGAATCCGGTTCCGTTGCTCTCACCAAACTTGAGACCGGCGAATGCAAAGAGGTTATGATCCTTGAAGAGTCCGTTCTTAAAAAGAGAGAAGAAGAACAGTCCAAGATTGCTTGCATCTATCCCGAAGACGGCACCATCGTATGTCCTTCTCCTATTATGACTATCACCGATGAAATGAGCGCAAACGCAAACTCCAAAGCTTGCGAAGTTATCACCGACTGGTTCCTTTCTCCCGATGGTCAGTCTGCAATCGTTGCAGGTTGGATGCACTCCGTACGTAAAGATTATCCGGAGCCTCCTTTCGATGCAATCCCCACCAAAGATATTACTGCGAACAAGATGGATATAGACTGGGTAGACTGCTACACCAATCGTTCCGAAGTTCGTACCAAATTTGAAGAATCCGTTAAAATTCCTGAAGCTTAATTCTTAATTAAGTAAACCGAGAATTACATAAAGGTTTCGGTGAAAGGGCGCCGTAGATGATATGGCGCCCTTTTCTATCATTTAGGCGTGAGTTTCTTTTTTACGGCGCCGAAAGCAGAATATTGAAAAAAGGGGCGGTGTTTCATGGCGGAAACAAAGAAAAAGTTTTACTTCGACGTCAAGTGGCTTGTAATCGGCGCGATTATAGTTTTCCTTGTGATTTTCGAAGTATTTCCGCTTCTATACCTTGTTTACAGAGCGTTTTTCCCGAACGGGGCTTTCTCTCTTGAAGCGTTTGAACGCGTTTATACATATAAACTGAACTGGACCGCGCTTCGCAACACGATAGTTACGGCAAGCGCATCAATGGTACTCGGTGTTATAATAGCATTCCCGCTTGCGTGGCTTGTGGGACGTACCAATCTTTACGGAAAGAAATTTTTCCGTACGCTTTTCGTTATGACTTATATGGTTCCTCCGTATGTCGGCGCTATGGCATGGCTTCGACTTCTTAATCCTACGGTTGGTAACCTCAACGTATTTCTCAAAGATCTTCTTCATCTTTCCGAAATGCCGTTCAATATTTACAGCGTAGGCGGACTCATATGGGTTCTTACTTCGTTCTATTATCCTTATGCGTTTATTACCATTTCCCGCGCGATGGAAAATATGGATCCTTCACTTGAAGAAGCTTCCAAGATTTCCGGCGCGTCTCCGCTCAAAACCGTTGCTACCATCACTATGCCGATGATGGCTCCGAGTATTGTTGCGGCGGGACTTCTTGTTTTCGTATCTGCGGCTTCCTGCTACGGAATACCTTCCATTATCGGTGCTCCGGGCAACGTTGATACCGTTACAACAAGAATAATTGACTTCGTATATATCGGCTCAAGCGAAGGACTTTCAGATGCGACCACTTTGGCGGTATTTTTGATGCTCGTCGCCAATATCGTCTTGTATCTATCGACTTTTGTTGTCGGCCGTAAACAATATATAACCGTTTCGGGTAAATCCGTTCGCCCGAATATCGTGGATCTCGGCAAATGGCGTATTCCGATAACCGCTCTTGTTGTTATTTTTGCAATAATCGTTGTCGGTATTCCTTTTGCAACCGTTTTCGCAACTTCGTTCACTACCAATATGGGCAAGAGCGTTCTTGATGCGGGCAACTTTACCACTAAATACTGGCAGGTCGTTTTCACAAGAAAACAGATACTCAACTCCGCAAAGAACTCCATTATTTCGGCTTCTGTTGCGGCAACGCTGGGTGTTACTATTTCCTGCGTTATGGCTTACCTCCTCACCAGAACGAGAGCAAAGGGCCGTCATATTCCGGATTTCCTTATCACCCTTGGTTCCGGAACGCCCAGCGTTGTTATAGCCCTCGGACTTATTATGACAATGCACGGCAAATTCGTTATAGATATATATAACACACTTTGGATCATGATAATCGCCTATATGATCAAATATTTGCTCATGGGTATGAGAACTATCGTATCCGCTATGACGCAGATACACGAATCGCTTGAAGAAGCGGCGCTTATTTCCGGCGCAAGCTGGCTCCGGAGTTTCAAGGACGTAACGCTTCCGCTTATTGCGCCTTCGGTAGTTGCAGGTTGGTTCCTTATCTTTATGCCCTGTTTCTACGAACTTACCATGTCAACACTTTTGTATTCAACCGATACAAAAACGATAGGCTTTGAACTTTATCAGTACCAGACTTACCACAGTCAGCAGACGGCTTCCGCCATGGCCGCTGCGATACTCATTTTCGTTGTGATTATGAACTGGGTGCTCAATAAGGTAACAAAAGGCAAGTTCTCTATTTGATGAAGGGAGGATAAATACGTATGTCAACTATTGTTATAGATAAAGTCAGAAAATGCTTCGGAAACGTAGAAGTTTTGAAAGAATTCAACCAGGTTTTTGAGGATAAAGAGTTCGTAACCTTGCTTGGCCCTTCCGGCTGTGGAAAGACCACCATGCTTCGTATGCTCGCAGGTTTTGAAAAACCCACCTCCGGTACTATTACCATTGACGGAAGAGCAGTAAGCTCCGATAAAGAGTTCGTTCCTCCGGAAAAACGTGATATAGGAATGGTTTTCCAAAGTTATGCAGTTTGGCCTCATATGACCGTTTTTGATAATATAGCATATCCGCTTAAAATTAAAAAATTGCCGAAAGACGTTATCAAAGAGAAAGTCGATGCAATAATGGAGGTAGTTCATTTGAGCCAGTACGCCGACAGAATACCTTCCCAGCTTTCCGGCGGTCAGCAGCAGCGTGTTGCTCTCGGTCGTGCTCTTGTTGCGGAACCGAATCTTCTTCTCCTTGATGAGCCGCTTTCCAACCTCGATGCAAAGCTCCGCGAGAGCATGAGATTCGAGATAAAAGCAATACAGAGAAAACTCGGTATCACCGTTGTATATGTAACCCATGACCAGATAGAGGCAATGACCATGTCCGATAAGGTTATAGTTATAAACGATGGTGTTATCCAGCAGGTCGGTCATCCGATGGATATATATCGCCACCCTGCAAACCAGTTCGTTGCGGCATTCGTCGGAAAAATCGATTTTGTTAAAGGCGAAGCGGAAAACGGGAAAATCAATATCACCGGTACCGACCAATCCATCGATTATGATGGAGAACTTACCGGAAAAGTTGTTGTTGCGATTCGTCCAGAAAGCATTCATCTTTGCAAAGAGGGCGGAAAGCTCAGCTGTGTTCTTGATAACAAGACCTTTATGGGCGACGTCAACGACTGCTACGTCCGTCTTCCCAACGGAAAGGGACTTCGTGTAATCGCTCCGCCGGAAACCTATGACGAGTATGAAATAGGCGATCCGATAAATATCGATTTTAATACATTCCACGTATTTGAAGATGACGGAACCG
>JAZLFU010000010.1:0-2197 GCA_045615915.1 Oscillospiraceae bacterium | reverse complement strand
TTAAAATGAAAAAAATAATATCTGTATTTCTTATATTTGCAATGGTATTTGCGTTTGCTGGCTGTGGAAACGCAAATAAAACCGAAAGCGACCTTGAATATGTAAAACAAAAAGGAAATCTTATAGTAGGCGTAACCGTATTTGAGCCTATGGATTATCAGGACGCGAACGGCGAATGGCTTGGATTTGATGCGGACGTTGCAAAACTCTTTGCCGAAAGCCTCGGAGTGAAAGCCGAATTCATCATCATTGATTGGGATAACAAGATAATGGAGATAAACAACAAAAGCATCGACTGCGTCTGGAACGGAATGACTCTTAATGACGAAGTTACCAAATCCATGGAATGTGGAAAGCCCTATTGCGATAACGCCCAGGTCGTTGTGGTAAAAGCTGAAAACGCAGACAAATATCAGACGAAAGAAAGCCTTGCGGACCTTGCGTTCGCTGTTGAAGCAGGCTCCGCCGGTGAAGATGCCGTTGCCGAGCTTGGCGCAAAATATACCGCCGTTCAGACACAGGCTGACGCCGTTATGGAAGTCGCGGCAGGAACATCCGATGCCTGCGCGATAGACCTTATTATGGCCGGCGCTATGATCGGCGAAGGAACAAGCTATCCCGACCTCACCTATACCGTTGCGCTCACCACCGAAGAATACGGCGTAGGCTTCCGCAAAGGCAGCGAGCTTGCCGAAGAATTCAACAAATTCTATAAAGAAAACCAAAACGGAAGCATCCTCGAAACCGCAAAAACCTACGGCGTTCAGGAATCCCTTATCACCTATGACTGATAAAAGCTTTTAAAATATTCCCGGCGGGAGTGATCTCCCGCCTTTTTATGGATTTAATGTATTTTATTTTTAAAAACGGAGCTTACCGATGTTTAATGAAGTTATTCTCTCGTTGAGCACGGGATTTGTGAAATCCCTCGAAATATTCGTGCTCACGCTTTTAGGCTCGCTTCCTCTCGGGCTATTTATAGCTTTCGGTTCGATGAGCGGATTTAAGCCTTTGCGCTATTTTGTAAAATTCATAGTTTGGGTAATACGCGGAACTCCGCTTATGCTCCAGCTCCTCGTAATCTATTACGGCCCGGGACTTCTTCTCAACAATAACTGGTGGGGAAGTGGTGCAGCAGGACGTTTTACCGCCGCAATGATAGCTTTTATCTTTAATTACGCTTGTTATTTTTCCGAAATATTCCGCGGCGGAATTGAAGGGATACCCAAAGGTCAGCGCGAAGCCGGAGAAGTCCTCGGTATGACGCAAAGCCAGATATTCTTTAAAATAACTCTTTTGCAGGTTATAAAGCGCATTGTTCCGCCCATAGGCAACGAGATAATAACCCTTGTAAAAGATACCTCCCTCGTAAGAGTAATTTCCGTCTATGAGCTTATGTGGAACGGTCAGAGCTTTATCAAATCCTCCGGAATAATATGGCCGCTTTTCTTCACCGGAGTTTACTATTTGCTGTTCAGTGGAATTTTGACCGTACTCCTCGGAAAGCTCGAAAAGAAAATGGATTATTTTAAGGTGTAACTGAAATGTCGATACTTGAAGTAAAAAATTTAAAAAAGAATTTCGGGGAGCTTGAAGTCCTGAAAGGTATCTCCTTCTCCCTTGAAAAAGGCGACGTTATGGCGGTCATAGGTTCAAGCGGAAACGGAAAGACCACCCTTCTTCGCTGCATAAATTTTCTCGAAACTCCCAACGGCGGAGAGATAACAGTAAACGGAGAAACAGTATTCTCCGAAAACTCCGCCGAAAAACAAACCGAAGCCGACATCCGCCGCAAGAGGTTACATTTTGGTCTCGTTTTTCAAAATTTTAACCTCTTCCCACAATACTCCGCACTTGAAAATGTAGCCCTTGCGGCGGAACTTCTCTCTAAAGAACGCCCGGATTATTCCAAAAACAAGAAACAGATAATCTGCGATATACGAAAAGAAGCAAAGGAGCTGCTTGGAAAAGTCGGGCTTGCCGATAAGCTTGATTTCTACCCTCACCAGCTTTCCGGCGGTCAGCAGCAGCGTGTCGCCATAGCCCGCGCCCTTGCCCTTAAACCGGACATTCTCTGTTTTGATGAGCCTACTTCCGCTCTCGATCCGGAGCTTACCGGAGAAGTTCTCCGCGTTATACGTTCCCTTGCGGATAAAAGCACAACCATGATAGTCGTTACCCACGAAATGAGCTTTGC
>JAZLFU010000009.1:0-5475 GCA_045615915.1 Oscillospiraceae bacterium | reverse complement strand
AGTTCGTCTGCTTCAATTCCTGCATAGTCGCCGCGTATCTTATAATTATTTATCTGTTCAGGATGACGGAGGTACTCGAAGATTTCGGGGATTTCGGAAAATACTCCGTGCTCGTGCTCATAGTACTCGGCAACCTTCTTTTTATAGTCTACGATTTTGCTCTTGCCAATATTATTCGCGCCTATATAGGCTGGTTCAGACCAAAATTTTTAAGAAAAGGAATAAAATAAAGCCGCTCCCGGTTTTGCCCGGAAGCGGTTTTTTTACGCTGTATTATTTTATTTTACGGTTATTCTGCCTTCGGGTTCGGAATATTTAGAGGTATCTCCGCCGAGGGTTCCGAGATATTCTATAAGCGTTTGATAATCCGTTGCGATATCTTCAGCAGTGGACTGGTTATCGCCGAGGATCACGGTAGTTCCGGAACCGCCGTTTCTGATAACGTAGTCAAGAGCTGCAACGGTATAGGTTTCTTCCGGATCGATGGGTACGTATTCTCCGTCTTTGAGCACCATAACATCGGAAACGCGTCTTGTATCGCCAACAGAGATAAGGTTATCGCTTTCATCGACTTCTATTGAGGTCGGGATATCGGTGTTTATGGTAAGCTTCATGCCGGAGATCTGCATAAAGGAGCCGTTTTCTCCAACGGCGTTTCCGTCTTTTACATATTCACTCTGCGTTGAGCTGTATACGTATTCAAGATAATCGAGTATTTCCTGACCGGTCATCTCTATGGAGCTGAGCGTCAAGAAAAACATCTATTCCGTTTGTGTTTTCTACGAGCGAACAAACGTCATAGGGAACTATTGATTCATCGTATCCCACGTGAGAAAGAGCGACAACGTAATCCGCACCGTCGGTTTTTGCGAGATCCGCGGCATTCTGCACCTGGGCATAGAAATCTTTTCCGTCATAGCCTATTCCTTCATTGATCCTGCAATGAACGTCATTGGTGAAAAGGATAAAAAAATCATCGTTTTCAGGTTCAGTTTCGGTTTCTGCAGGCGCTTTTGAACAGCACGCCATAGTGAGAATGAGAGAAATGGCCAATAACAGGATAAATGCCTTTTTTATAAATTTTTTAAAAACAGAAATGATTCGTTTCAGAACATTCTGTATTCAATCGAACATATTAAGTTTTCCGAAGGTGCTCCAGTGGCAGCGCGAAGCATAGGTGATATAAAGAGCGCTTACGAGGAAGAAATTTTCAAGAGGCTGGGCGGCGGCAATTTCCGCGACCGAAGCTTTGCTGCCGAGAAGCGTTGCAAAAATAACTATGCTGCGTGATATTTCAAGGGCAATCATACAACCTCCGGAAATAAGGGCGGCTTTTTTATGTTTTTTGAAGGTGTTGTCAAAAATAAGAGCGAGAACGAGAAGCGCCGCAGTTTGAAGCGTAACGTAAAACGGAACGTTTTTAAGTCCGGTTTCAATGAGCTTTGAAAGAACTACTCCGAGGGAAACTTCATATGCGGTAACAGAAAGTCTGAAAGGGACTACGGAATTTTTATATCCCCAAAAAGCATATACAATCATCGCGAGGTACGCGAGGAAAGTGGTTATATATGGCGACTGTATACCGTCAGCACCGGAAAACATGTTCGGCAAACTGATAAAAAACTGATATATTACGTTGCCGATACCGAGTGCAATAAGAACTGACTGTATCGCCATAATGGTAACGTGCTGTTTTTTATAGTCGGTTATTTCCATACGTTCATCTCCAAAAAGCAGTAATAGTGGATATAATATATCATATTTTTTCCTCTTACACAATATCTATATTTAATATAACACTTGTTTATTTAACATATTTTTGTTATAATATAAAATACGATAATTATGGGTAAAAGTATATCGCCGCACTTTCGGAGAATAATATTAAAAAACTCCGGAGGTTTTATATATGGATGAAGAAGTAAAAAAAGAGGAAAACGGCGACGAAAGTGAGCAGACGGAAGAAATAATAAAGACCGGTTCCGTTACAAAAACGAAAGGTAAACATTGTATCCATTGCCTTACGGTGGTCGGCCAGATAGAAGGGCATTACATTCTTCCGCCGCAGGATAAAAGTACAAAGTACGAACATGTTATCCCCCAGCTTGTGGCAATAGAGGAAGATCCGGAAATAGAGGGACTTATAGTAATGCTCAATACAGTCGGCGGAGATGTTGAAGCCGGTCTTGCAATAGCGGAGCTTATTTCCGGAATGAGTAAGCCTACCGTTTCTCTCGTACTCGGAGGCGGACATTCGATAGGTGTTCCTCTTGCCTGTTCCGCGAAGGAATCTTTTATCGTTCCCTCGGCGACTATGACTATTCACCCGGTAAGGATGAACGGGCTAGTTCTCGGCGTTCCGCAAACTCTCTCGCATTTTGATAAAATGCAGGAGCGCATAACGAAGTTCGTAATAAGTAATTCCCATATCTCCGCAGAAAGATTCAAAGAGCTTATGTTCAATACCGGAGAGCTTATTACCGACGTAGGTACGGTGCTTGACGGAGAAAAGGCGGTGGAGGAAGGACTTATCGACCATCTCGGCGGGCTTTCCGATGCGATAAAATGCCTGTATTCTCTTATTGAGAGCGGGGAAAACAAAAGATGATACTTTGGACTGTTGAGCCGCTTGAAAGAGTGTTCCCGAACGAGCTTCCTGAAAGAGAGTTCACCGAAATAGACGGCGGAATTTTGGAAGTTATCAGGAGTGGGAACAAAACCGAGGTTTCAAGACTTATTTCCACCGACCAAAGGCTTTATTTAAAAAAAGAGTTTGCGCCGGGATACAGAATAAACTGAAAAACCCTTTTCGGGTTTACATAAAAAGGAGAAAATATGAGCTATTTTGATGCGATAATACAGGGCATAATACAGGGGCTTACTGAGTTTCTGCCGATATCGAGCAGCGGTCATCTTTCGCTTTACCAGCATTTTACCGGAAACAGCGGCGAAGCGGGCGGTACTTTTGCGATACTGCTTCATTTCGGAACGCTTTTAGCGGTATTTATAGTTTTCCGCGAAGTGATAATTGATATGATAATCGAATTTTTCAAAATGCTCGGAGATATCTTCAAAGGTAAATTTGATTGGAAGAATATGAATGGTGTAAGAAGAATGATACTTCTTATGATATTGAGCCTTGTTCCGCTTTGGATATTTTTCTTCATAAGGGATTTTTACAATTCCCTTGCGGAGGATGGGGATATAGTTGTCGAAGGGCTTTGTTTTCTCCTTACGGCGGCGCTCCTTTTTCTCTCCGGAAAATGCGTGAAATCAAAAGGAAAGAACGCTTCCAATATGAGCTGGAAGGACGCTCTTGCCGTCGGAATAACCCAGGGAATAGCGCCGCTTCCCGGACTTTCCCGTTCCGGCTCAACGATTTCGGTCGGACTTATTATAGGGCTTTCGAGGGAATATGCCGTGGCGTTTTCATTTATAATGGGAATGCCTGTCGTACTTGCGGCGAACATTCTGGAGATACCGGATCTCATAAAAGAAAACACCGTTGTTCTTTCGGATATGGGCCCGGCTTTGGTGGGTATGCTTGTTGCTTTGGTAGTGGGTATTGCCGCAATAAAAGCGGTGCAGTACCTTGTGAAAAACGATAAATTCCATTATTTTGGATGCTATTTGACCGTCATCGGAATAATAACCGTCGGAATAGGGATTTTTGAGCATATAACGGGAAATTTAGTAACATTTTGAGGTTTTGAAAAATGGCAGGAAAAAAGACAACGAAAACGAACACAAAAAGCAGTTCCAAAAAGAAAACGGCGGAGGATATTTCCGCAAAAAAGCAGCTTAACGCGATAATCTTTTTTGCGCTTGGAATTATTTTTACCGCTCTTGCGTTTATTCAGGGAGAAAGCCTTTGGGAGTCTCTCCACTATATGACGAGGGGACTTTTCGGCTGGTGCGCCTATCTTATAGGTCCGGTGTTCATTTACCTTGCGGTTATGAATACCCTTGAAAAAACGGCGTTTTCCACCACCGCCCAGGGAATAGGGAGCGCAGTTCTCGTTCTCCTTTTAAGCGGAGTTACGACCGTACTTAACGAAGGAATGGAGCTTTCCGGCAACGTATTCGATAAAATCGGAGCGCTTTATAATTACGGAAAAGAGCTTATAGGCGGTGGAGTTATCTCGATCGTTTGCGGCCTTACGTTTATAGCCCTTATGGGAAGGATCGCGGCGGCAATAGTAAGCTTCGTACTTATTGCGCTCGTACTTATGCTCATAACCGGAACGACTCTCCGCGGAATTGCCGATAATACGAAAAAGGTCGGTAAAAAAGTAAAAGAAGTTTACGTTGAACAGGTCGAACAGCGCCGCGCGGTAGAAGCCGAAAAACAGGCGGCGGAAACCGAGCGCAGGAATTTCCAGATTGATATCCCTCTTGACGGCGAGCCTGTAAGATATCAGAACCCTTTAACTGAAGATGCTGTAAATCGTTCCAAAGAAAAACTGCTCGGAAAGAAGGAGCAGGAAAAACTTCCGGAAGTTCCCAAAAAGGAACCCGAGAAAACTGTACCGGCGGTTTCCGGCGCTATGGTATTCGAAGATGAAACCGGAAAGGAGCCTATCCACGGCTTCAAAGCGGTATCATCCTCCGAAGTTTCGGTAAAAAGACAGCCGGTAATAGATATACCGCTTGATGACACCGCCGTAAAGACGGAGAATAAAGCCGCGCCTGTTTCAATAGATATTCCGCTTGACGAAGTAAAACCCACGGAGGAACAGATGGCGGAAGCGGCGAAGGATCCCCAGCTTGAGGCGCTTATCAATCGCGCGATGGAGCAAAAGGCCTCCGGAAACAAGGAAGCGAAGGAAGCCGCCAGAGCCATTGCCGATGCGGAACAGCAAAAGATCACCGAGATAATGGATGACCTTGAAACAATACCCTATGTTTATCCCGATATAGAACTTCTCAAAAATGTCAGAAAGCCGGATTCCGATAACATTACGGAGGAGCTTCGCCAGAATGCGGATACGCTCGTAAATACTCTCCAAAGCTTTGGCGTTACGGCGAAAGTTATTGATATAAGCCGCGGTCCGGCTGTAACCAGATATGAGCTCCAGCCCGGCGCGGGAGTGAAGATAAGCAAAATTGCCGGTCTTGCAGATGATATCGCGCTTAATCTTGCGGCGGCGGGAGTAAGAATAGAAGCGCCTATTCCCAACAAAGCCGCTGTCGGTATTGAGGTTCCGAACAAGAACGTGAGCACCGTAAGCATAAGGGAGATCATAGATTCCGATGAATTCCGGGCGGCAAAATCGAAGCTTACCGTTGCTCTCGGAAGAGATATAACCGGTAAAGTCGTCGTGGCGGATCTTTCAAAAATGCCGCATCTGCTTATCGCGGGTTCCACCGGCTCCGGTAAATCCGTTTGTATAAACTCAATGCTCATTTCTCTTTTGTATAAAGCTTCGCCGGACGAAGTCAAGCTTTTGCTCGTCGATCCGAAGGTAGTAGAGC
>JAZLFU010000008.1:0-1200 GCA_045615915.1 Oscillospiraceae bacterium | reverse complement strand
CCGCAAATAACACAATAAAAAAACGGCTGTAAGAAATTATCTTACAGCCATTTTATTTATCCGGCAACTCATACATCATATTTATTGTTCTGTATATTTCACCGCAACATGGACATTTCCAATCGTTATTGCTTTTCTTTGCCTTTTTATGAAGCAGCACAAGCTCGGCCTTTCCGCATTTCGGACAAATTGTTGCTTCTCCATTCCAAAGCCTTTTCATAAAACAAAGATTTTCATCTCTTGTTTCAAAATAAAGCATAAATTCCTCTTTCAGCAAAAATCATAAACTCCGCCGAAACCGGAATCAAAACGATAAAGCGCAACAAGTGCCTTTACGCAATTTTCCGTTGCCTGTTCGTCATATCCCATTTTCAGCGTATGGCAAAAAGTTCCGTCCCCAAGATAATAGTTCATAATAAATGAACCTATCCATCCGTTTTTCTTTATAAATCTCTCGTCAGTTCTCGGATCTATTCCGACAGACGTAAGCGCGATCATAACTTCAGAAGCGGATTGAGAATTCACTCCCATCCATGCGAAAAATCCTCCATCATCATTCTGCATTTCCGAAAGTATCGCAACCGCTCTGTCTATTGCCGCTTTTACTCTTTCATCACTCATATACGGAGCAAGGGACTGTATTGCCGCCGCGGTCATATCAACATCGGCAGTGTCCCCCATAATAGCCCAACCGCCATTTGGAAATTCTTTTTCAAGGATATAATCAACAAGATCTCCTCTTGTAAAATTAGCGCTGTCATATATTTCGTAATCCATCGAATCAAGCGCTAAAAGAGCATAAATGGGCCCCGGCATTCCCTGTTTCTTTACAGCTTCAATATCGGTATACCTTTCGAGAAGATCATAACCGACAACATCCGTAACATCTTTTCCCATAAGAGAAAGCGCAAACATAACCCTTGAATAATCGGTATGTTTCGTCTTGCTCAACATTCCGTCGCGCTCGGTTATATAATCGCAAAGATTTTTATAATATTCCTCGTACCAACTCTCCGGCACTTCAATTCCCGAAAGTTTAACGTTAAATATTGCCCACTCTCCCCCGACGGAAGAACATTCCGGAGAAGGATTATTATCCACAAGCACCTGCGCGCATTTCTCAACAACAGGCTTAAAATCATAATCCGTTCCAACTTTTTTACCCGATGAACAACCGGATAAAACAAATATAAATATCAA
>JAZLFU010000007.1:0-2135 GCA_045615915.1 Oscillospiraceae bacterium | reverse complement strand
GGTTTCGTTATCGCCGGCATAGTAATAATCGGAAAGGTTATAGTTCTGTGCACGGGTTTCGGTCCAACTGAAACCGGAAATGGACATATCGACGGTTCCGACCTCAACAGCTACCTGGCAGGCGTCAAAGCTCATGGGCATGATTTCGAGTTCCATACCGAGTTCATCTGCGATATAGTGGGCAAGGTCAACGTCAAAACCGACATAAGAGTCAATTCCGGATTTTGAGGAATCTATGAACTCCATGGGAGCAAAGTCGGGAGAAAGAGCGACTTTAAGTGTCTTTTCGTTTGAACCGCCGTTGCCGCATGCCGCAAGGCTGAGAACCATGATTGCTACAAGAATAGCAGAAATAAGTTTTTTCATAATTTTTTTACCTCTAATCCATAAAGATTTGTTATGCATATATAATAAACGCATAATTATTCATTGTCAATACCTTTTTGTGAATATTTATACATTTTTCTGTTTTGGCGTTTTTCACGTAGCAAATGGGATAATAATTGTTTATATTGCACAAATAAAACGGCGTTTTTTAAAAATTAAGGCAGCGTATGGGGACTCATTGAAAAAATGAATATACAAAAAATGATGTATATTTATAAATACAACCAATTTTTCTCCACCGCAATTATTGACAGAGGAGTTAAAAATGATAAAATGTTATATAGTATATAGAAAGGAGCGATCTGCAAGTGGAACGAAAAATGCTTAAAAATCTGACGCTTTCATCAATGCTTGCCGCGGTTGGTATAGTGCTTCCTTTCTTTACGGGACAGATACCGCAGATAGGCAATATGATGCTTCCGATGCACCTTCCGGTGTTCTTCTGCGGACTTATATGCGGTTGGCAATGGGGAGCTTTGGTGGGATTTGCGCTTCCTCTCATGCGTTCTTTTATGTTTTCGGCTCCGGTACTTTATCCTGCGGCAGTAGCTATGGCTTTTGAGCTTATGACTTACGGGGCTGTATCCGGTTTTTTATATAACCGTTCGAAATGGCAATGTATCGTTGCGCTTTACCGTTCGCTTGTTGCCGCGATGATTTCGGGAAGAATTATATGGGCAATGGCTGAGATAGTGCTTTTGGGCGTTCACGGAAACGTATTTACGTTGGAAGCGTTTATTTCCGGCGCTTTTATTACCGCGATACCGGGAATAATCATTCAGCTTGTTTTTATACCGGCAATTATGGTCGCTCTTGACAGAACGGGTTTGGTTAAATTCAAAAAGGCCGCAAAAAAGGAAACGAAAGCGGCATAACGGGAGGAATTTATATGGATTATAAAGAACAGCTTATTGAAGCGGGAAAAAGAATGCTCCATTCCGGACTTACGGTTGAAACCTGGGGAAATATAAGTCTGCGCGATCCGGAAACAGGGCTTATATATCTTACTCCGTCGGGTATGCCCTATGATACGCTTGTTCCGGATGATGTTGTCGTTATGGACTGCGGCGGAAATACGATTGAAGGAGAACGCAAGCCCACTATTGAATATCTTATGCATATAGGGATTACGAGAAACCGTCCGGATGTGAATGCGATAATACATACCCATCCGTTATATTCCCAGGTGTTTGCGCTTTTGCATGAGGATATTCCTCCGGTTATCGATGAAGCGGCGCAGACCTTCGGCGAGAGCGTAAGGGTGAGCGAATATGCCCTTCCCGGAAGCAGAGAGATGGCGGAAAACGTAATGGAAGCGCTCGGAAACAACGCCGCCTGCCTTATAGCAAACCACGGCGCCGTATGTGTCGGGAAAGATCTCAATGCGGCGTTCAAGACCTGCAAGGTGCTTGAAATGGTATCGCAGATCTATTATATGGCAAGAAATATCGGCGAACCTAAACCGATTTCCGTGGAAAATATAGCGGCAATGAGAGATTTTGTTCTCAACCATTACGGCCAAGGAAGATAATTTTTTAAAAAGCTCCGGAAGGGGCTTTTTTATTGCGTAAAAAATCGCATAATCTATTTTAAAACTGTTATAAATATGTTATAATAATAACCTATGAATTTTTTCCTTTCGGGAGGTGTTTCTTATGAATAATGCGGAAAAGTTTTTTGAAAAAATCAAAGATAAAAGAGTTGCCTTTATCGGTATAGGGGTAAGCAATACGGACGTTATACGTATG
>JAZLFU010000006.1:0-8397 GCA_045615915.1 Oscillospiraceae bacterium | reverse complement strand
ATATTGGTGGGATTTGTAGTCGCGGGAGTGGTGCTTTCCGCTATAGGCATATACGAGCCTCTCGTTGAGTTTGCCGGAGCGGGCGCCACCGTTCCGCTCTGCGGCTTCGGACATCTTCTTGCGAAGGGCGTTCGCGCCGCCGTCGCGGACAGGGGCATATTCGGCGCGCTCATCGGCGGTTTCAGCGCTGCCTCCGCCGGAATAAGCGCCTCGCTTTTCTTCGGACTTCTCGTGGCGCTCGCCTTCAAACCGAAAGAAAAATGAAATTTTTTGTTTAAATGAAAGCTTTGCTCTCAAAGCCTCCCTTGTGTAAAGGGAGGTGGCATTTTCGTAAGAAAATGACGGAGGGATTGTATCTCTGACCGGCTACTGAAAACTTGTTGGGAATACAATCCCTCACCGCTTCGCGGAGCTCCCTTTACACAAGGGAGCCAGAAACGATATCAATTTACTTTGTTGGAAACGAATCCCCCTCTTTGACGGAAATTCGGAGAATTTTCGGCATAAAAAAATGCCTCCGTCAGAGGACGAAGGCAAAATTTTTATCTCAATTATTGAGCGTTCGCTGCGTTAAGCTTCTTTGCAAGAGCGGATTTACGTCTTGCAGCAGTGTTTTTATGAAGGATACCTTTTGCTGCAGCCTGGTCAACGCGTTTGATCGCGAGACGGATAGCGGCTTCTTTATCCTCGGCATTGTTGGCGCAAGCGATTTCAGCTTTTTTGAGGTTGGTTTTGAGGTTGGTCTTTATCGCTTTATTACGGGCAGTTTTTGCGGCGATAACTCTTACTCTTTTCTTTGCAGATTTAATATTCGGCATTAAAATACACCTCCTTCACTTATGGATACATTCACAAATAATCATATTACACGAAAACTTCTATTCTGTCAAGGGTTTTTGACAGAAAAATACAACAAATACACCGGATTTTTGCATTAACACGGTTTGCAAAGAGCCGGTAGCTATTATTATAACAGAGGAGTGAGCCTGTTGTCAATGGAAAGCGACCTTGCTTTGGAAATTTTTAACGGTTTGAAGGGAAAAACACCGAAAATTCAAAGCTTCCGGAGCTTTTGCGGAGTTGATATAACGGAAATCGACCTGGAAAGCGATGAAAACGCCGCTTTGCTCGGAAAACCGAAAGGGCGCTATATAACGATCGAAGCGGAAAGCATTCTCGATCCCGCGAAGGAGAGCGAAAAAGAGATACGGGCGCTTGCCGAAGAAATACGGCAGTTTATTCCCGGCAAAAAAGTCGTTTTGGTATCGGGGATAGGCAATGCGGAGCTTACTGCGGATTCCCTCGGCGCTAAGGTTACGGAGTACCTTCTGACCGGAAGCTTTCTCGGTCGGAAGCTTTGCTGTGTTTCCACCGGAGTCTGCGCGAAAACGGGCTTTGATTCCTTTGAGATAACGTCCTCCGCGGCGGCAATGGCAAAGCCGGATCTTATAATACTCGTCGATGCGCTTTCGGCGGAGAACATTTCACACATAGGCCGCACCGTTCAGCTCACAAGCGGCGGCATCCGTCCCGGCTCCGGAATAGGCGCGGGGAAGCGGGAGCTTTCCTCCGAAACTCTCGGTGCGCCGGTTCTGGCGATAGGTGTTCCCACCGTTATACGGTATCCGGAGTATTCCGGGAAAAAGGTTTTCGTTTCCCCGAACGACATTGACGTTACCGTAAAAAGGGCGGCAAAGCTCATTGCCCTCGGAATAAACCTCGCGCTTTTTCCGGAATTCGGGCTTGGAAGCATAAAAGAAATGGTTTTATGATCCTGCGAGGATATTCGCGAGAAAACGTGCGGCAAGCTGGGAGAGCGGCGGAAGCAGTACAACGAAATTTTTGAGGGAGTTTCCGGCTGAAAGAAGCAAAGAGATATCGAAGGAAAAGCTCTCGCCGAGAAACTCGAAATTTATTCTCCCGTTTTCCGCTTCGAGAAAGAGCGCTTCGCCTGTTGAAAAGCCGTTTTGAAGGGCAATATCCGAAATGAGCACGAGCGCGAATATAAGTATCAGAATGAGCACCGTTACCGAAAAGGTGAGCCAAAATGCCCGGCGGAAATACTGCATAAAAAACACCTCCCGGAGAAGTTTTGCCCCGTAAGGTGTTATTTATGCAATAGAAAGCGTCTTTGCGGATAAGTTCCACGCCCTTGTCAAAGGGCAACCACTAACACGCCCATCTTCATTTAAACAAATTTCCTCTTTCAAAACAGTATTTCCACGGTGAGGGCGTTCGATAAAAGAAAGCCCTTCGGCGTAAAGCTGATAACGCCTCCCTTTATCTCAACAAGGCCGGCGGAAACAAATTTTTCCGCCCGCTCAAGAAGTCTTCCGCCGTCAACGCCGAATTTCTCCGAAACCTTTGCAGTATCAAGGCCCGCCCGAAGCCTGAGCCGAAGCATAGCGTATTCCTCGAAGCCGCCGCCCTCGGATTCCTCTCTTTCAAGCTTCCCAAAAGGCTCCCGAAGGAATTTTTCAATGCTTCTGTCGAAATAAAAGCGGCGGCTTCCCATAAAGGAATGCGCCGAAGGGCCTATTGCGATATATTCCTCATCAAGCCAGTATTTAAGATTATGTTTCGATTCAAACCCCGGCTTTGCGAAATTCGATATCTCGTATTGCGAGTAACCCGCCTTTTGAAGCTCCTCCACCGCCGCGAGATAAAGCTCCGCCGCCCTGTCATCATCGGCACATAGAAAACGAAGCTCCGAGGAAGCAAGGGGAGTTCCCTCCTCGATTTTCAGCATATACGCCGAAATATGGGTAACGCCGAGAGCAGCGCAAAATCGAACGCTCTCCCGAAGGCTCTCCTCGGTCTGATAGGGAACGCCTATCATAAGGTCAAGCGAAATGTTCTCAAATCCCGCTTTTTGCGCCGCCTTTACCGTAAGCGCCGCGTCCTCCTCGGTATGGAGCCGTCCAAGCGCTTCCAGCTCCTTTCTGTTCGAGCTTTGAAGCCCGAAGGAAAGCCTGTTTGCCCCGCTCTTTTTGAGCTTTTCAAAATCAATATTTCCGCCGACCGCCGGATTTCCCTCAACAGTTATCTCCGCGCCCGGCTCCATATCCGGCATCGCGCTTTCGAGGATATCGGAAATATGGTTTTCCCCGAAATACAGAGGCGTTCCTCCGCCGAAATACAGAGAGTTATAGCGCCTTGCGTACTTTTCACGGTAATACGAAAGGGCTTCGGTTACTCTTTTTTCATATGGGGCAAAAAGCTCCTCCGATTTCGGAAGGGAGTAGAAATCACAGTAGCGGCACTTCGCTATGCAAAACGGAATATGTATATACAGTCCTGCCGGAGCGGGAATATTCATTTTTGCTCCTCCCTTCAAAATTACCTTATTTTGCCTTAAATTTATGCTCATTTTTGGTTTTTAACAGGTAATTTTTAGAAATTTTCCTGCAATAACTATGCTCAATCGCTTAAAATCGCCGTTTTTATGAGCACTTTTCAACCTTTTCAACAGTTCTTATGTTGAAAACCTCCCAAAATTCCGCTTTACCGCAATAAAAAATCGGAGTTTTCAACCTTTTCAACCGAGTAATCCACAAAAACGGCTTATTTACGCGGTTTGTCCGAAAAAGAAAAGTTGAAAACCCCGTTTTCATACTTTCGGGTATATTTTTTACGGTTTCTGTAACAAAATGGCAATCCTGCATACTGCCGTTTTTTATACATTTGAGCAGGAAGCAATATACAGAATTGCTCAAATTTTATTCATTCGAGCACCGTTATTTCGCGGACAAAAGTACCTTGTCGATAAGATCTTCCAGGTCGCTTTCCGTTTTAAGCTCGCCGCATTCTCTTCTGAATTCCGCCGCGCCTCTCATACCTTTAATATACCATGAGGCATGTTTTCTTGCCTCGTGCATACCCACGCTTTCGCCCTTGTATTCACAGAGAAGGTGAATATGTCTTTTCAGCACGGCCATTCTTTCCTCGGCGGTGGGTTCCGGGAGTATTTCCCCGGTTTCCATATAATGTTCTATTCGTCTGAACAGCCAGGGATTTCCCATAGCGCCGCGCCCGACCATAACGAGGTCGCAGCCCGTTTCGTCATACATACGCTTTGCCGCTTCGGGCGAATCAATATCTCCGTTGCCTATAACGGGTATGGAGACCGCCTCTTTCACGAGCCTTATTATATTGAGGTCCACCGGCGGCGAAAACATCTGCATACGGGTTCTTCCATGTACCGTAAGCGCCGCCGCGCCGTTATCCTCGCATATTCTTGCGAACTCAACGGCATTTATATGTTCGCTGTCCCAACCCGCGCGGAATTTCACCGTAACGGGTATGGAAACCGCGTTTGTAACCGCCCGGACTATTCTTCCGGCAAGCTCCGGGTCCTTCATAAGCGCGGAGCCGCCGCCGTTTCCGGCAACCTTCGGAACAGGGCAGCCGAAATTTATATCTATGGCGTTAGGTTTATATAAAAGCGCCATTTTCGCGGCCTCTGCCATAACCTCCGGCTCGCTTCCGAAAAGCTGGACTGCCGTAGGCCGTTCCGCATCGTTTATCTCCAAAAGCTCCTCGGATTTTTTGCTTCCGTAGGAGAGTCCTTTTGAGCTTGTCATCTCTCCCACAGTCCAGCAGGCGCCGAATTCCCGGCTTATCTCCCTCATAGCTCTGTCGGCAACCCCCGCAAGAGGAGCAAGCGCCGCTGTTTTCGGAAGCTCGATATCTCCAATTTTCATTCTTCGTTCGCCTCCCAAAAATCAACGTCAGGTTCGTTTCCCACCATTCCGAATGCGTCAATAAATGTACCGCCGGCAGTAATCCCGAAATGGAGGTGGTTTCCTGTGGAAAGTCCCGTCGTTCCCACTTCGCCTATAAGGGAATCCTTTTCAACAAAATCCCCGGCGGAAACGTTTATCTTTTTCATATGATAATGCCAGCTCAAAAAACCCATGCCGTGGTCAATAACTACTGTGTTTCCTGTGAGCATCAAAAAGCCCGCAAAAACGATTTTTCCGCTGTTTGTGGCGTAGACCGGCGAGCCGCCCTTTGCCGCCATATCGAAAGCGTCGTGCCTTTCCGTATCTCCGTTGGAGAAAGTGCGGAAGGTGCCGAAGGACGTGGTTATCTTGTATTCCACTTTGAGCGGGCAGATGAATTTCCCGTTCCAAAGCGGAGTATCGCTGAATATTTCATAAAGCGAAGCCGTTTTCTCGGAAAATTCGTTCCTTGCCAGCTTATTTTCAAGGGTCTCGTCAAGAGTTTCCCGGGCAACTTCAAGATACTGTTCCTCAAATTCTCTTTTCAAAACCGTAACGTTTTCTGAATACGTGAAATCGCCTTCGGAAAAAGCAAGAACGTAATCTCCGGGTTTCGCGGCGGTATTTACCGGGATAACGGTATACCAGCCGTCTTTATAGGGAACGAAGCCGTGCTCGAAACCGAGAAAATCAGAAAAAAGCGTTTCGGAAAGGTCAATATTTTCCGCCCAAAGCAGAATGTAGCCGCCCTGCTCAACGGAGGTATCCGAAAGGTATACCGCCGGCTCCAAAACAGGCTCGACCTCGATTTTCGGCTCGGAAAAAGGCGGCGCCGTTTCAAGTACCGCGTCGGCGATGATCAGATTTTCAGTCTTTGCCTCTGTTTCGATATTCTGCCCGGAACAGCCGCAAAGCGCCGCCGCCAAAAAGAGCGCTGTTAATTTTATCCCAAAACTCTTCTTCATTTTTTCTCCGTTTACAAAATTTAGATTATTATATTATAATTATAGCATAGCTTTGATTTATATGCTATAATAAATATGTAAGATATTTAATATTATTATTCCTTATTATGCTAAAATTTTCCTCAATACTTTGATAGAGCGGTCAAACCAATGGCAGGCAACAAAGGCTCCCTTGTGTAAAGTTTCCGCCGAGGTTTTAGCGAGCCTTTTGCCTCCCTTGTGTAAAGGGAGGTGGCATTTTCGTAAGAAAATGACGGAGGGATTGTATCCCTGACCGACTACTGAAAACTTATTAGGAATGACAATCCCTCACCGCTTCGCGGAGCGACTCTTGCGGTACCCGAAAAAATCATCGGGCTTACGCTAATCCTCGATTTTTCGACCGCGGCGCCAAAAGATTTTCGCTGTATCGCCCACAGGGCGCGCTCAAATTTTTTGCCCTTTACACAAGGGAGCCTTTGGTGCTTCCGATTCATTTAACCAAACCCTTTTTAATAAATCTCAATTTTAACTCACGGAGGTAAAAATGAAAATTCTCGCCGTTGACTCCAACAGTATAATGAACCGCGCCTTCTACGGAATAAAGGTGCTCACAACCAAAGACGGCTTTTATACCAACGCCGTCTACGGTTTTCTCAATATCCTGCTTTCCTCCGTTGCGGAAACGAAACCCGACGCGGTGGTTTTCGCCTTTGACGTTCATTCTCCCACCTTCCGCCACGAATTTTACAAGGACTACAAAGCCGGCCGCCACATAACTCCGCCGGAGCTTATCGCCCAGTTCCCTGTGATAAAGGAGCTTCTGACCGACCTCGGCTATCCCGTCATCGAAAAAGCCGGCTGGGAAGCGGATGATATTCTCGGCACCGTCTCCCGCCTTTGCGAGGAGCAGGGCGGCGAATGTGTCATCTCCACCGGCGACCGCGACAGCCTCCAGCTCATCGGCGAACACACGAAAGTCCGTCTTGCCGCAACAAAAATGGGCGCTCCCACCGCTGAGATTATGGATACCGCCGCGGTTTTGGAAAAATACGGCGTTATGCCTCTCGATTTAATTCAGGTAAAGGCGCTTATGGGTGATTCGAGCGATAACATTCCCGGCGTTCCCGGAATAGGCGAAAAGACCGCCCTCGACCTCATACAGAGATTTAAAACCGTTGACTATATCTATGAGCACCTCGACGAAATAGACGTAAAACCCGGCGTTCGGAAAAAGCTCGAAGAGGGAAAGGACAGCGCCTATATGAGCCTCAAACTCGGAAAAATAGACCGCTTCGCCCCGATCTCCGAAAACCTTTCCGATTACAGCCGCCGTTCCTGCGATGAAGGCGCCGCCGCGGCTCTTTTGGCGAAGCTCGAAATGTTCAAAATGATAACGAGACTCGGCCTTGATCCCGGAAAAGCGCCGGAGGCCGTTCCCGAAAAGGAGGAGCCTGCCGAAGAAGCCGAAGCCGTTATCGCCGAATGCTCAACCCTTCAGAATTTCTGCGATAACTCGCCCACCGATATACTTTTCGAAGCCGACGGCGATGACCTTCTTACCGCTGTTCTCATTCGCGGAAACAAAATGAGCATATTTGAAAACGACGGTTTCTTTTTTGACTCCGCTTTCGCGAAATTCCTTTCCTCTCCCGGAGAAAAGCGCACCGAGGATCTCAAATTTCTTTCCCGCTGGGCAAAGACTCATAGTACCGTAATCGAAAACTGCGTTATGGATACGGGCCTTGCCGGGTATATCCTCAATGTCTCCGGCGACGATTACTCCACCGAGCACCTTTCCGCTCTCTATAACTCAAAGTGCTTTTGTTTAAACCGTTCTTTCCCTGAACACGAGGAAATCTTAAAGCGCGCGAAGGTGTTTCCGTTTCTCTGTGATGCTCTCCGGACCGAACTCGATAAAAATAACGAAGGCGCGATCCTCGACGATATCGAGCTTCCCCTTGCTTCGGTGCTCGCGCAAATGGAGCTTTCCGGTTTCTGCATAGATCCGGAGGGAATACGCGATTTCGGGAAAATGCTCTCCGGAAAAATCGCTGAAAAAGAGACGCTCATATACGAGCTTGCCGGAGAAAGCTTCAATATTCTCTCCCCGAAACAGCTCGGCGTTATACTCTTTGAAAAGCTCGGACTTCCGGCGAAGAAAAAGACCAAGAGCGGCTATTCCACCAGCGCCGACGTGCTCGAAGACCTCCGCACCTACCACCCGGTAATTGACGAGATACTCGAATACAGAAAACTCACGAAGCTCCGTTCCACCTATGTTGAAGGACTTCTCAATGTGCTTGCTCCGGACGGAAGAGTCCATACCCGCTTCAATCAGAAGGAAACGAGAACCGGACGCATAAGCTCCCTCGAACCGAACCTCCAAAATATTCCCATACGCACCGAACTTGGAAGCCGTATGCGCGGATTTTTCGTTGCGAAGCCCGGATACGTGCTCGTTGACGCGGACTATTCTCAAATTGAGCTTCGTGTTCTCGCGCATCTCTCCGGCGATGAAAATATGTGCTCGGCATTCAACAGCGGCGCAGATATCCACACCAAAACCGCCGCCCAGGTGTTCGGCGTTCCGGAGGATTTCGTTACCTCCCAGATGAGAAGCCGCGCGAAGGCTGTCAATTTCGGAATAGTTTACGGAATAAGCGCGTTCAGCCTTTCCGAAAATATCGGCGTTCCCTTTAAAGATGCTCAAGACTATATAAACGGCT
>JAZLFU010000005.1:0-2414 GCA_045615915.1 Oscillospiraceae bacterium | reverse complement strand
CCATCAGCACCGCCCCCTTTCCGAGGGCGAAAAGCTTTGCCCTCTATGGGATAGAGGGCTAACCGCCTACCGTTTTATGGCAGCCTCTGCACATATAATACATTATCCCGTGGGATTTGTCAAATTCCGCGGGATAGCTTTTTAATCTATAACCTTATAGTTTTGAACGGCGTCTTCCTTATGAATGGATTCCGAAACGGAAAGCACCTGTACTTTAAGCGGGCGCATACCGAACTGTATTTCGATAATATCGTCCTCTTTTACCTCATACGATGCCCTTGCGGGTTTACCGTTTACTAAAACTCTTCCGGCATCACAGGCCTCGTTTGCCACCGTTCGGCGCTTTATAAGCCTTGATACCTTTAAATACTTATCTAAACGCATAATACCTTTTAAAAAATCCCCTGCCTTATCGGACAGGGGAAATTTTATCCTCATAAAAATTATTTGGAAACAGCGTCTTTAAGACCTTTGCCTGCTTTGAATACGGGGAGTTTGGAAGCAGGAACAACGATCTCTTTTTTGGTCTGGGGGTTGATTCCCTTTCTCTCTGCGCGCTCTTTTACTGCGAAAGTTCCGAAACCTACAAGGCGAACTTCTTCACCGTTTACAAGGGATTCGGTAATTGCGGAAAGAACTGCGTTAACAGCGTTTTCGCTATCTTTTTTGGATGCTCCGATTTTGGTTGCTACTGCAGCAATAAGATCAGTTTTGGTCATTTTAAATTACCTCCGTTTTTTTAATTCCCGCGGATATACCGCATTTTTTACTGCTTACTTCTTGGCATTTTGCCAAATTTCGAGAATTTCATTATCATTAAGATCGCAAAATTCTCTTTCCTTTTCCTTTAAAAGTTCTTCCGCCTTTGAAAAGCGATCTATGAACTCATCCGAAGTGTCTGTAAGACATTGTTCCGGTTCAAGGCATAACTTTCTTGCAAGGCAGACAAGCGCAAAAAACGTTTCTCCCGCTTTTTGGTTATAGTCTTCGGTCTTCCCGCTCTCAACGGCGCCGCGGAGCTCTGAAACCCTGTCTTCAAGGATCTCAAGCGCCTCGTTTGCCGAAACGGAATAACCGCCTGCATTTTCGGCTCTCTTTTGAAGCTTGGCAGAACGCAAAAGCGCCGGAAGCTGTTTCGGAACTGCGTTTAAAGTTTCGCTTCCCGTCTTTTGGCCTTTCGAAGCCTTTTTTATTTCGTTCCATCTGTCGCCCACCGCTTCGGCATCCGTTATGTTTTCATCGCCGAAAATATGCGGGTGGCGCAAAACGAGCTTTTTGCAAATCCCGTCGCAAACGTCATCGAAATCAAAACGCTCCCGCTCTTTCTCCATCTGTGAATGAAACACTATCTGAAGAAGAGCATCGCCAAGCTCTTCGCACATAGCATCGGAATCGTCGTTATCAATAGCTTCTATAACCTCGTAGGTTTCTTCTATAAAATTCTGACGAATGGAGCTATGCGTTTGGGCTTTATCCCAGGGACAGCCGTCTTCCCCACGGAGCAAAGCCATAATTTTTATAAGGTCGTCAATGGAATATCTGTCTTTTATTTCAAAATCAGAACGCATTTAAACGACCTCCTCTATTTTACCTTAAAAGATGGATTTTTTCAAGTATTTTTGCAATTTTTTCGCCTTTTGGTACCATTAAAAAATCTTTTTTTGACACACATTTTATCAAAAGGATTGTAATTCCGTAAACAACCACCGCAAAGCATATGGCGACTACCGTTGAAAGCCTTTCGGACATTACCGTTTTTGCCGCAATGTAACTTATTTTTGCTCCGAAAGCACAAATGGCGCCGGCAAAAACAGGCTTAATAAATATGGCGTAAAGGTTTACTCTTATTCCCGCGTATTTGTTTATTGCTATAATATCTATTATCATTATTATAATATAGCAAACGAGCGAGCCGTACGGTGCCGCCTGTATATTAAATTTAGGCACAGCAACGAAGATAAAGTTTATCGCGAGTTTTATCATAGCGCCGATAATCATAAAGAACAGCGGCAGTCTTTCCTTCCCTATGCCCTGTAAAATGCTGTGGCAGGAAGCGCAAACGCAAACGAAAATTACCGTTATTCCCATTACCGTAAGAAGCGGAGCGGCAATTTCAACCTCCGTAAGGCGAAGCGGATAAAGAAGCGAGAGCACCTCTTTTGAAAGAACGGAAAGTCCGAAGCCTGCAGGAACGGCAACTATTGTTGTAAGGCGAAGTACCGTATCAATGGAATTTTTTATCCTATGGCGGTTGTGAGAAGTCCAGGTCGCCGCAACGTTGGGAAGAGCCGCCGTTCCGAAGGTCATCGCTATTGTCGGAACGAGGTTGAAAAGTGTTACCGGCATACCCGAATATACTCCGTACAGGTAGTTCGGAATACCTTCTATATCAAGTCCCTCCGGCAAAAGGCCTT
>JAZLFU010000004.1:0-4865 GCA_045615915.1 Oscillospiraceae bacterium | reverse complement strand
ATATTGACAAATTTGTTTTGCTGACTATAATGATAGGGTACGTTAAAAATAGAATACGAACTTATCAAGAGCGGCTGAGGGACAGGCCCTGTGAAGCCCGACAACCTGCGTTTAAACGTGTGGTGCCAATTCCTGCGGAATTATATCCGAAAGATGAGTAACTATATAAGCAGTTCTCCTTTTGCGGATGGAGAATTGCTTTTTTGTTTATAATGTGCTTTTCGGTAAGATCGATGAACGTACGAAATATATTTATTTCAAAGGAGAAAATGAAAATGTTATTCAGTACAGAACAGGTATCAAAATATCATCCCGATAAATATGCGGATCAGATCAGCGATGCGATACTTACCGAATGTCTTAAACAAGATAATAACAGCCATTGTGGAATTGAAACAATGGTGAAAAACGACGTTGTAGTGCTTGGTGGAGAGATCACAAGCGATGCGAAAGTCGATATTGAAAAAGCGGTACATAGCGTTTCCGATAAACTCGGTTATAAAGTAGGAAAAATAATCAATCTTATTTCTAAACAATCATCGGAAATAAATAATGCTGTTATTTCGGAAGAAAATATCGGTGCCGGCGACCAGGGAATGATGTTCGGATTTGCAACAAGCGATACCGAAAGCAAACTTCCCTTCGGATTTGACCTTGCCAATAAAATAATTGCGTCTATTGAGCACGATATCAACACAAATAAAGATACGATTTTCCAGGGAGATGCTAAAACTCAGGTTACCGTTGACCTTGAAAAGCCTGCAAATATCGAGAGCGTAAATACGGTGCTCATTTCGGTTTGCGAGCGCGAGAGATATTCCGTTGCCGACGTATATGATTATGTAAAAGCGCTTGTTGCTCCGCTCGGAATTGATGAAAACGTAAAGCTTATAGTAAATCCTTCCGGTATTTGGACGATAGGCGGAGCCGAAGCGGACTGCGGACTTACAGGAAGAAAGATCGTCTGCGACCAGTACGGTGGATATATTCCTGTCGGCGGCGGCGCATTCAGCGGAAAAGATCCTTCAAAAGTAGACCGTTCCGCCGCATATATGGCTCGTGAGATTTCGAAGAAGCTTCTCGATAAATATGAGCTTAAAGAGTGCTCGGTACAGCTTGCATATGCAATCGGTATTGCGGAACCGGTTTCTGTAAACGTTTCCAATGATCGCAATATTGACCTTGTTGATGAAGTAAGGAACACGTATGATCTTACTCCCAAAGGAATAATCAAGGCTCTTGATCTTTATAATACGAATTATGCCGAAATTGCCGGCGGCTGCCATTACAGAAAAAATTTCTTTAATCTTTAATTTGAGCACGAAATATTTATAAAATGTACACAAACGATAATATTTATTGTGGTATAATTTATTTGAAGTAAATTTTGGAGTTGGAATTTATGAAAACAGACGTAGTTATTATAGGAGCAGGCCCTGCCGGAATTTTTACGGCGATAGAGATGATAAGACTCGGAAGCAAAAAGAAAATAGTTATAGTCGAAAAGGGACAGCCCATCGAAAAACGCCGCTGCCCTAAAAGCAAGACCGGAAGATGTATGAATTGCAAGCCATATTGCCATATCACTACCGGATTTTCCGGCGCAGGCGCTTTTTCTGATGGAAAACTCAGTCTTGCGGCGGCAGTCGGCGGAGATCTTCCGAACCTTGTAGGCGAGGAGCTTGTTCAGGAAACTATTGACTATGCCGATAAGATCTATCTCGAATTCGGAGCGGACGAGCATATTGAAGGTCTTGGCCATGAAGAAGAAAAGAAAGAAATAAGAAGAAATGCCATACAAGCAGGACTTAAACTTGTTGATTGTCCGATAAGGCATCTCGGTACCGAAAAAGCTCAGGATCTTTATGAGAGCATTGAACATTATCTCCTGGATAATGGCGTCGAAATTTTCTTCGGAAGCGAATGTACCAATCTTAAATTCGAAGGAGACCGCTGCGTAGGCGCATATGTTACAAAAGGCAAAGAGCCCATTGAAATAGATGCCGATGACGTGGTTGTGGCAACTGGTCGCCGAGGAGCTGATTGGCTTGAAAAGCTTTGTACCGAACACAACATAACCCATCGTCCGGGAACCGTTGACATAGGTGTTCGCGTTGAGGTAAGAAACGAGATAATGGAGAAAGTAAATTCCGTTCTTTATGAATCAAAGCTTGTAGGATATCCGGCTCCTTATAAAAATAAGGTAAGAACGTTCTGTCAGAATCCCGGCGGATTTGTAAGCCAGGAAAATTATGATAACGATCTTGCCGTTGTAAACGGACATTCATATAAAGAAACAAAATCCAACAATACCAACCTTGCGATACTCGTTTCCCATAACTTTACCCATCCTTTTAATCAGCCAATTGAGTACGCAAAGACGGTAGGAGAACTTACCAATATGCTCGGCGCAGGAAAGATAATGGTGCAAAGATTCGGAGATATCCTTGACGGAAAACGCACATGGGAAAACGAGCTTGCCCAGTCTAACGTTAAACCCACTCTTGCAGATGCTGTTGCCGGTGATATTACTGCCGCAATGCCGTATAGAGCTATGATAAATATCATCAATTTTATAAAAGCGATGGATAAAGTCGTTCCCGGATTTGCTTCCTATGAAACGCTTCTCTATTCTCCTGAATTGAAATTTTACAGCAACAAAGTAGAGATGGATAAAAACTTCAATACAAGTGCTCCAGGGCTTCATTGCCTCGGCGATTCAAGCGGTTGGACTCGCGGACTTATGATGTCTTCCGTAATGGGAGTGATTATGGGAAGAAAATTAGCGGAGTAAACGTTGCTTCGACAAAATAATTATGGACTAACCTTTATTATTAGTAATAGAGGTTAGTCCTTTTTTATTTGGAGGTGAATTTGTATGCCGGTAAATATCAATATAAACGAAACGAACGTTACGGCCTGCCTTTCCGGAGAGATAGACCATCACAGCGCGGCAATGCTTCGGGAAGAAATAGACAGAGCGATAGAAATTTCATATCCGGAGGTGCTCATCTTGGATTTCGGAGGTGTTACGTTTATGGATAGCTCCGGAATAGGGCTTGTTATGGGGCGTTTTAAACTTATGCAGAATATTTCCGGAAAAGTGCTTATTGAAAACGCGCCGAAAAGTATAAAGAAAGTTTTTAAAATGTCGGGAATAGATAAACTTTTGAATGAAGAAAAAAGAAGGGAGGGAAGCTTTGTATGAAACCCATAAATGAGATGAAAATGAGCTTTGAAAGCCGATCCTGCAATGAAGCTTTTGCAAGGAGTGCGGTGGCTTCGTTTATATCCGTGCTCGATCCGAACGTTGAAGAACTTTCGGATATAAAAACCGCAGTTTCGGAAGCGGTTACGAACTGTATCGTTCACGGTTACAGAGATGATATAGGAACGGTTTACATACAAGTAAAAATATTCGAGGGAGCGAAAATCTCAATAGTGATAAAGGATAAGGGTTGTGGTATAGACGATATAGAAAAGGCAATGCAGCCGCTTTTTACTACAAGTGAAAACGGAGAAAGAGCGGGCTTGGGATTTTCAATAATGGAGTCGTTTATGGATAAACTCAAAGTCCGTTCAAAACCCGGAAAAGGAACAAGCGTTACCCTTGAAAAAACTATAGTGTCGAAAGGAACGTAAAATATGTCGGTAAATACGGTTACTGACAGCAGGGTTGACAGAAATACTTTTATAACGGAAAATGTGGGACTTGTTCACTCCTGCGCCCATAGATTTACCGGTAGAGGTATAGAGTATGAGGATTTGTTTCAGGCAGGTTGTATGGGACTTGTAAAAGCCTATGATGCTTTCGATAGCGAACGCGGAGTAAGATTTTCGACCTATGCCGTTCCGGTAATACTCGGTGAAATAAGAAGGCTTTTTCGCGATGGCGGTACGGTAAAAGTAAGCAGAACGTTAAAAGAGCTTTCACTTAAAGTCGCAAGGGAGCGGGAAATTTTTTCACTTAAAGAGAGCAGAGAGCCAACCATTTCCGAGCTTGCCGAAATCCTTTCCGAATCGGAGGAGAATATTACAGAGGCAATATGTGCGTCTTCTCCTGTTATATCTCTTACAAGCGGAGAAGAGGACGGAGGAACGCAGCTTGACGTACCGGTTGAATCTCCGGAGGAACAGATTTCTGAACGCCTTTCGGTAGTACAGGCCATATCCGGGTTAGATGAGCGGGACAAAAATATAATAACTCTTCGTTATTATGAAAACAAAACTCAAACACAGACAGCAGAAAGACTTGGCATGACTCAAGTGCAGGTTTCAAGGAGAGAAAAGAAAATACTTGAATTTTTAAGAAAAGAACTGTGCTAAATAAAGTTTGTTATAAAAAGGTAAAGCTGATAAAATACAAAAGAAAATATGTATGCAAAAGCGGTTTGGAAAACAAAAATTCCTGCCGCTTTCTTTATTCCGAATTCCTGTTTTACCATTGATAACGAGGCAAAACAGGGAGAATACAGGGTAAAGAAAATAAGGAAAGATATAAAACTACCGGTGGTGAAAATTTCCGGTACGTTGCCGCCGGAGAGAATGTTGAGCACCGATAGCGCCGATTCTTTCGCGGCAAGTCCGAAGACTGCGGCAGTCAACGCTTTCCATGAAAACCCGATGGGAGAGAAAACCGGCTCTGAACATTTCCCCAAAACGGCTATGATACTTTGTTCGATAGTTTGGGCT
Organism: Oscillospiraceae bacterium; assembly: GCA_045615915.1. Lineage (GTDB taxonomy): Bacteria > Bacillota > Clostridia > Oscillospirales > Ruminococcaceae > UMGS1668. The sequence goes on along the minus strand of JAZLFU010000004.1, from coordinate 173 downwards.
TTTGTAAAATCAAAAGTAAAATAACTTACAAACCAAATTGTTATGCTTGTAATCAGAACTACTGAACTGGTTTTTGAAATAAACGAGCGGCAGCGGTATACGGTGCTCTTTAAAACACTTTTGAATGATGGAAAACGGTAGGGAGGCAGTGCAACAATAAATCCCGAGTCTAA
>JAZLFU010000003.1:0-6693 GCA_045615915.1 Oscillospiraceae bacterium | reverse complement strand
AGGATCCGGATATTACTCTTCCCGCGGAGGAACGCGACGTTGGCGGTCTTGGAATATTGATGGTAAAAAAAGTTATGGATACCGTTAATTATGAAAGAAGAGACGGAAAAAATATTCTTTCAATGACTAAAAGGATAGGTGCATAAATGGAGCTTTTTGACGAAGCGGTATGTTTTGCAACCGAAAGACATTCGGGACAAAGAAGAAGAACGTCTTCCGCACCGTATATCCTTCATCCTCTTGAAGCGGCAACCATTGTTGCGACCATGACGGAAAAACAGGAGGTAATTTGCGCGGCGGTGCTTCACGATACCGTTGAAGATGCCGGAGTTACCTTCGATGAAATAAGAGAAAGATTCGGGGATAGGGTTACGGCTCTTGTTGCTTCGGAAACAGAGGATAAAAGAGTTGAAAGGCCCGCCATTGAAACCTGGCTTGTAAGAAAAGAAGAATCTTTACAGGTACTCGAATATACGGATGATATTGAAGTAAAGATGCTTTGGCTCGGGGATAAACTTTCGAATATGCGTTCATATTATCGCGAGTACAGAAAAGTCGGCAACGCTTTTTGGCAGAATTTCAACCAGAAAGATCCGGTTGAACAGGCATGGTATTACAGAGAGCTGGCAAAATTGCTTTCGGATCTTAAAGATTACGATGCTTATAAAGAATACGTAAGTCTTATGGACGTTGTATTTGAAAGCGTAGGAAAAGAGGAGGGAGAAGAAGGACATGAGAAGCAGTTATGAAAATAACGTTTTTACTGTTTTTTTAAGCGGCAGGGTGGATTCCACAAACGCCGATGCCGTCGGGGCGGAAATATTTGAACTTCGGGAGAAAAATCCGGATGGCGACATAAAAGTCGATGCGGAAGATCTTGAATACATATCAAGCGCGGGTTTGAGAACGATGCTCAAACTTCGCAAAGCGGAGCCTTCTCTTGAAATAATAAACGTATCTCCGGAAGTTTATGAGATATTCGATATGACCGGCTTTACCGAAATGATGACCGTATCAAAAGCATACAGAAAACTTTCGGTGGATGGCTGCGAAGTTATCGGCCAGGGGGCAAACGGAAAGGTTTACCGCCTTGATGCCGATACCATTATAAAAGTATATTTAAATCCGGATTGCCTTCCCGATATACATAGGGAACGCGAGCTTGCAAGAAAGGCTTTTATACTTGGTATCCCAACGGCAATACCTTATGATGTTGTAAAAGTCGGCGATGGCTACGGTTCTGTTTTTGAGCTTCTCAATGCAAAATCCTTTGCAAAGCTTATTGCGAACGAGCCGGAAAACTATGATAAATACGTAAATCTTTACGTTGATCTTCTTAAAAAGATACATTCAACAACAGTCAAGCGCGGAGATATGCCTAATCAAAAGGAGGTCGCTCTTAATTGGGCGGGATTCCTCAAGGATTATCTTCCGGAAGACCAATATAATAAACTGTATTCGCTTGTTGAGGCGGTTCCGGAAAATGACCATATGCTCCACGGAGATTATCATTTAAAGAACGTTATGATGCAAAACGGAGAGGTACTTCTTATAGATATGGATACTCTCTGTGTGGGAGATCCGGTATTTGAGTTTGCGTCAATATACCTTGCCTATGTTGGTTTCACGGAGCTTGATCATGAGCATGTAATGAAATTTATGGGAATCGATTATGAAACGTCTTTGCGGCTTTGGAATGATACGTTGAGGCTTTATTTCGGAACCGATGATGAAAAAATCATTTCCGATGCTCAAAATAAGGCAATGGTAATGGGATATACAAGGCTTATGCGCCGTACGATAAGGCGAAACGGCTTTGATACCGAAGACGGAAGGGCGATTATAGAAAATTGCAGGAAGCATCTTGAAGAGCTTCTTGAAAAAGTAGATTCACTTGCATTTTAAAAGGAGGATGTAATTATGAATATTGTTAAAACTGCCGAGGGTGAAAAACTTTTGCTTCAAATCGAAGGAAGACTTGATACCACTACGGCTCCGCAGCTTGAGGAAGAAATTAAAAATTCAATTGAAGGAGTAACCGATCTTACTCTTGATTTTGAGAAGCTTGAATATGTTTCTTCCGCAGGACTCCGTGTACTTCTCGGAGCACAGAAAACAATGAATAAACAGGGAAAAATGGTTATTACAAACGTTTGCGATGATATCAACGAGGTATTTGAAATAACCGGATTTTCCGATATTCTTACAGTGCAATAATTCAAAAAAATTTTTTGAAAAAGTTTAGCCATATAGGTAAAATTTCCGTATATACATATGAAAACAGAAGTATGTTTTGAAAACAAAGATATGATAAGCGCAATTCCGGATAAAGAATGGGTTTATAACGAGTATCATGGAAAGGTAGAAAGATATATCGGAAGTAAGATAAGCAACTATTCCGATATTGATGATCTGGTTTCAACTGTTTTTGTAAAAGTATATTCTGCGCTTGAAAAATTCGATTCTGAAAAAGCGTCTTTTTCAACCTGGATATATACGATTTCACGCAACGTTGTTATCGATTATTATAGGGAAAGAGGAGCGTATCTTTCTGCCGTGGATCCTGATGCGGAACTCGATGATATAGATACTTCGGATAATGCGGATTCATCGCTGCTCAATAATGAAATGCTCGAAAAGCTTGCAGAGGCGCTTGAAAGACTGCCGAAACGGGAGAGAGATATAGTAATCTTCCATGATTATAAAAATATCCCTCTTACTAAAATTGCGGAAAAAATGAGTATGTCCTATGCAAACATAAAAATAGTGCATAATAAAGCTCTTGAAAAACTGCGCGTTTATCTGGGAAATTATCTGTGAACAAAAATACTTTTTCGGAAGAAGGAATGTATATTGGAGAAAATTATTAAAAAACTTTTTGATTTCCAGCGATTTGAGGGAAATGAAAGGCTTGACCGCTTAATTTCGGAAACGGAGATAAAAGATATAAGGGAGCTTTCGGAAGAGGAACTCGGATTGGTTTCCGCCGCGGGAGATCACGATCCTGATTATCGTGGTCAATAAAGTAACGGTAAAGGTGGGTTATATGTCCACCTTTATTTTTTATATTTTTATTGAAAAAAGACAGTGTTGTTGTTATAATGAATACAAGATTTTCAGTAGTTGGAGAGTTATTTTATGAATGAACAGATTTTCAGGGAGAAAAGCATAGATCGGGTAAGTTCTCCCGAACAGATAGACGATTACGTAAAAATATCAAATCCTGGAGTTTGGATTCTTGTTTTTGCTGTGGCTTTTCTGATTTTCGGTGCAGTAATTTGGGGAATTTTCGGAAAAACGGAAAAGACGTTCAGCGGAGTTGCCGTTTCGGAAAATGAAAACGTTTTGATATACGTAAAAGAGAGCGATGCAGACAAAATAGAACCGGGCTGTGAAATAAGAGTAAACGATGAAAAACTTGTTGTGAGGGAGAAATATGGAGATCCCGTCAAGGCAGATGAGAGCCTGGGAGAATACTTCATCTATTTGGGAGAGTTTAAGTCCGGAGAATGGCTTTATACAATGAGTGCGGAAGGCGTTCTTCCAAACGGAATATATAAAGCGGTAATAGTTGCGGAAAGCGAAAGTCCGATAGCGTCATTATTTGAATAAAATAAAAAGAGCGGCAGTCGATGAACTGCCGCTTTTATATTTATGATGAAATTTATTTTTTGTTGCCGAAAATTCCGCGAATTATAGAGCTTGCTCCGGAACGCATAACGGAGGAAAGCGCATTTGTTGCGGCTCGTTTGGCAATGGTTCCGGCATCGGTGGTTTTTCCGCCGGTTATGGTGTTGACAAGGTTTGTGCTTATCGAACGGGCAACGGACGAGGTGGCGTTGGTTGCTGCCTGTTTAACCGTTTTGGAAACTGCGTTTTTTGTGGCATTTGCTTTTTTTTCGGCTTCTTTTGCTTCTTTTGCGGCGGCCTTTTCAGCGGCTTTCGCCTCCTTCTCGGATGCTTTTGCGGTGGCTGCTTCTTCGGCTGCTTTTTTCTGTTCGGCGGCAAGTTCGGCGTTTGCTCTTTCAAGGATCTCGTAAGCGGATTCACGGTCAACTGTCTGACGGTATTTCAGATCAAACTCATCGGCCATGATAAGAGATTTTACATAATTCTCATCAGCAGGTCCCATAAGGCTTTGAGGCGGAAGAATAGAGGCTCTTTCAACGATATTGGGAGTTCCGTTTTCATCCAAAAAGCTTACAAGGGCTTCACCCACACCAAGCTCCGTCAAAACTGTCTTTGTATCGAAATCGGGATTTGAACGGAAAGCGTCGGCGGTTGCTTTAAGAGCTTTCTGCTCGGCAGGAGTGTATGCGCGGAGGGCGTGCTGTATACGGGTTGTAAGCTGGGACAGAACGTCGTTGGGAATATCGGAAACGCTTTGGCTTACGAAATAAACGCCTACTCCTTTTGAACGTATGAGCTTTACTACCTGGACTATTTTTTGGAGAAGCGTTTTAGGCATATCCGTAAAGAGAAGATGAGCTTCATCGAAGAAGAAAACCATACGCGGTTTCGGAAGGTCGCCGACTTCGGGAAGACGCTCAAAAAGCTCGGTGAGCATCCAAAGAAGGAAGGTTGCGTATATGGTAGGGCTTTGAATGAGCTTTACGCTGTTCAAAATATTTATGTAGCCGCGTCCGTCGGAATCCGTACGCATCCAATCTGTTATATCAAGCGCAGGTTCACCGAAGATACATTCGCCGCCTTCGTCCTCAAACGCCAAAAGAGCACGCTGGATGGCGCCTATTGAAGCAGTGGAGACATTTCCGTATTCGGTCGTGAATTCGGCTCTGTTATCTCCCACAAATTTAAGCATTGCGCGAAGATCTTTAAGGTCGATAAGGAGAAGCCCGTGCTCATCGGCAACCTTGAAAACGATATTGAGCACGCCTGCCTGAACATCTGTAAGCCCAAGCAAACGGGCAATAAAAACGGGGCCCATATCTGAAACGGTTATACGAACGGGATGGCCGTTTTCTCCCCATATATCCCAAAAACGGGTTGGATAGCTTTTGTATGAAAAGTTTTCTATGCCGAATTTTTCAATTCTCTTTTGCATACTTTCGCTGTCTGTTCCGGGATGGCACATTCCGGAAAGATCGCCTTTTACGTCGGAGAAAAATACCGGTACTCCCATATCGGAGAAGGATTCAGCCAAAACCTTCATTGTAACGGTTTTACCTGTACCGGTGGCGCCGGCGATAAGTCCGTGGCGGTTTGCCATTTGAGGAAGAAGATGGATTTTTTTGTCGGATTTCGCAATCCAGATTTTTTTATCTTCGTACATGAATATTTCTCCTTGCTATTTCGGTTTATTTAATATTTTTAAGGGACTCTTTTATAGTTTTTTTGGTTGCGGTGCCGCTGTATTTATCTATTTCCGAATGATTTCTTTCGGAATGAGTAAGACATCCGGCTCCGTTTATACAGCCGCCGAGACAGGCCATACCCTCAATAAAGTTTGCATCGAGCACGTTTTTACCTTTTTTGAGAAGAGCTACCCGGCAGGCTTCAATTCCGTCGCAAACACAGGCGTTTATTTCAAAATCGGAATTGTTTTCTTTAAGCGCTTCGACCGCCGCGGAAGAAACGCCGCCGGAATATGCAAAAATGCGTCCGAAATATGAAGCATTGTCAAAAGGCTCATCCGGAAGGGAGGAGATATCTATTTCTCGGCTGTCGATAAGGGCGAGCAGTTCTTCATATGTGAGCACGAAATCAACGAAGGGCTTCACCTCATCGAGCCGGGCTTCCGCTTTTTTTGCAGTACATGGTCCGATGAAGACTATTTTTGCATCTTTATCGTTTTCTTTTATGTATTTTGAAAGCGCGGCCATTGGCGACGGATTACTTGAAATACATTCCGAAAGTTCCGGGAAAACAGTTTTTATGTATTTTACAAACGCGGGACAGCAGGAGGAAGTCAAAAAGCCCTTTTCGGAAATCTCTTTTGACTCTGCCTCGGCGACCATATCCGCGCCGAGAGCGGCTTCAAGAACCTCCGAGAAACCTATCTCTTTAAGTCCGGATACAAATTGCCCGATTTTTGCGAATGTAAACTGGCTCACAAATGATGGAGCAATAAGAGCGTATACAGGGAAATTTTTTCCTTTATTGCTGTCTTTGAGCGTGGAAATAACGTTTGTTATATATGATTTGTCAGCTATTGCGCCGAAAGGGCATTGGTATACACAGGCACCGCATTGGATACATTTGTCATAGTCGATTTTGGCGTTTTCCTGTTTTTCTCTTGTTATTGCGTTTACTTTACATGCTTTTACACAGGGCGGCTCCATTTTTATTATTGCGGAAAACGGGCAGTTTTTCGCGCATTGGCCACACTCAACACATTTTGATTTATCAATATGGGAATGATGCTGTTTATCAAAATAAATAGCTCCGCGTTTGCAGGAATTTTCACAGCGGTGAGCAAGACAGCCGCGGCAGAGATCTGTTATCTCATATCCGGCGCTCGGACATTCGTTGCAGGCGATATCCATAACTTCTATGATATTTGGGTTGCTTTTGTCTCCTCCCATAGCGATTTTCACGCGTTCTGAAAATATTGCACGTTCTTTATAAATACAGCAGGAAGTGATCGGAGTAACTCCTGGTTCTATTATTTTCGGAATATCGAGTATACTTTCGGCAAGGTCGCCTTTCCAGGAATGGCGGGCAACCTCTTTG
>JAZLFU010000002.1:0-4310 GCA_045615915.1 Oscillospiraceae bacterium | reverse complement strand
CTCTCGGCAATAAATCTCGGACTGAATTATTATCCCGAAAAAGCGCTTATAGGCGAAAGTGCGAATGTTGTTGGTACTGTTACCGAAATATCCGTATCAAGCGGAAATCCTCAATATACCGTTGAAAGCGAGAGCGTTTCCGCTGAGGGTGCGCCTCAAAGGATAAAATTCAAATTGAGTGGCTGGGGTGAGCATGATATTTCTCCATATGACAAGATATCCTGCGATGTCTCATTTATGGGTGAAAAGGAAAGTAAAATTTCCGAGATACTTACAGACAGGTCATACAAAACGTCTCTTTATGCTTATATGGAGTCTTCTCCGGAGATAGTGGAAAGAGAGACAAAGACTTTCGGGTATTACGTATATTCGATAAGGAAAGCGATAGTTTCGATTATCTGCGAACATTTTTCCGATTGGAGGATAGCTTTTACAAAACAGCTTTTGCTCGGAGTTCGCGGAGAAATTCCCGAAAATATAACGTCGGTATTCCGATATGCGGGAATGAGCCATATACTTGCGATATCCGGACTTCATCTTTCAATTATAATAGGACTTGCCGAAAAGCTTTTACAGAATACGAAGGCGGGAGAAAACAGCGCGAGAAGAAGGATCATTCTTATAGTCGCAACGCTTTTGTATATGTTTGTGGCCGGACTCGGAAAGTCTGTATTGAGAGCGGGTATTATGCTTATCATTACCGAAATTTTAGGCTGCTTTCATACTTACGTTGCCTCGAAAGACAGACTCGGAGCGGCGGTCATTGCTATCCTTATTATGGATCCGCTTTCCGCCTGCGACGTTGGTTTTTTGCTGTCCGTTGTGAGTAGCGCAAGTATAATCCATTTTTCTGTTCCGCTTGGTATATGGTTTTGTTATAAGGTCGTAAGAAAAAGAGGAAAATTGAGCAACGCTTTCGGAAAAGCTTTCGGTGTTGCCGTTTCGGCGTGGCTTGGATCTCTTCCTGTCGCTTTTGTGCTTTTCGGCGGAGTTTCGATAGCCGCACCTTTGGCAAATATGATTTCTTCACTTTTGGTAAGCGGGGCTATATCTTTTTCCGTTCTTTCGGTAATACTCGGATTTATTCCTTTTTTGAGAGTGCTCTCCGAGGGAAGCGCATATATAGCCGAAATTTTTGAAAATCTGATTTATAGTGCGGCAAAGTTTTTTGCGGATCTTCCGGTTTCCTATGTAAGCAGTGAGAATTTTTGGGTGATCGTTTGGATTTTGGGAAGTGCCGCGATTGTTTTGATACCGGTATTGGCAAAGAAAAAGTTTGTATATATGAGGCTTTCCTTTATGATAGCATTAGCCGCTCTTATCGTCGGGCTGTGCAGCAGTAAAGCACTTTATGCGGGGACTGTAAACACAAAGATAACAGCGCTTGAAAACGGGACTGCGATATCGTGCTCAAAAGACGGGAATACGGTGCTCGTTTCAAAAGGAGTATCCGCCGGAGATATCTATAAATTCAAAACCGAAGCGGATATTCTTGTAAGTCTTGATCCGGCGGGAGCTTCGGAGGAGCTTTCGCTTGTCAAAAAAGCAAAGCCGGGGTTTTCGCTTGTTTCGATGACGGAAACAGAGGAAAGATATCCGGGAGCTGAAACGTTTTCTCCCGGCATGCTTACCTTTTGGAACGGCGGAAGTATAAAATTTTTGAGCGACGGAATTTTTGAAATTGACACCGGCGGAATACTTATCCTATACATTTCCGAAAAATGTGATATAATGTATTTAGAACCGAGTTTCAGAAAAGCGGATATTGCAGTATTCGACGGAATATCGCCACTCGATTTTCCGAAGATGAGATGCAAAACGGCGGTCCTTCGGGAGCAGATAAGCTCCGGAGGTACGGCGGCTGAAACGGAGATACTCGAAGAGGGCAGTATTTGCTTTTGCTCAAGAGGAAAAAATATTAAGAAAGGCTGGATTTCGGCTTGATTTTTAAAGATACGGAAGAAATAAAGCGCCATATGAAAATAGGAATACCGCTTCCCTGTTATTTTATATCCGGTTTCGATGATTACAGGCGCCTTGCAATACAAAAAAAGCTTGCCGCAATGTCGGTTGAAAAGGGAAACGATTTCGATATACACCGCTTTTCGGGAAACGTTTCTGCGGATACCCTTGCCGATGCCGCCTTTGAGATAACCTTCGGCGGCGGAAGAAGATGCGTTGTTGCAGAGGATATTCCTTTTAATTCAATAGGTGATAATGAGTATAAAAAGTTTGAGGAGCTTATAAAAGAGATCTGCGAAACACCGGAGGGAAGTGTTCTTATTTTCAGCTTCGGCGCGGTCGATACGGAGCCGAAAAAAGACGAAAAGAAGCGCGACAGATTTACGCCTCTTAAAAAAATGATCGATAAATGCGGCGGCGGAGTGATAAAATGCGATCCTCCGTCAACAGCGGAGCTTTGCAGTATGATCGAAAACGCCGCGGGAAAGCTCCATTGTAAAATAGACCGCGACCTTTGTTTCTATATGCTCGAACGCTGCGGAAACGACAGCGCAAGGCTTTTGAACGAAATAAAAAAGGTTGCGGAATACCGCGGCTCCGGAGATGTAAAAAAAGCGGATATAGACCTTATGACCTGCCCCACTCCGGATGCAAAGATATATGACGTTGCCGCAAAAATTGCCGCGAAAGACAGGGACGGAGCCTTTGAAGTTATAAACGAGCTGAAGGAACTCGGAGAAAAGCCGCCGGTAATACTTAATGTTCTCTCCGGCACTTTCGTTGATATGTTAAGGGCAAAAACCGCCAGAAGCAACGGAAAAATGAAACAGGATATACTTAAAGACTGGCAGAAAAGCTATGCAAGACGCGATTTTGTAATAGATAAAGCAATGAGTCTGCAAAGCAGATACAGTAGTGGCGAGCTTTTGAAATGCCTTGATATTCTGCTTGACGGGGAACAGCGAATGAAAAGTACCCTTGCTGATGAAAATATAATTCTTGATGAAACGGTTGCCGGAATATTCGCCGTAAGATAAGGAAAAAACGTGGATAATAAAAAAATAAAGATAAAAGAAACGGTAATAGTTGAGGGAAAGTACGATAAAATAAGGCTTTCTTCTCTTATTGACGCCAATATAATCGAGCTTGGCGGTTTCAGAATATATAACAATAAGGAAAACCTTGCACTCATCAGAAGAATTGCGGAGAAGACGGGAATAGTAGTGCTGACGGATTCGGATTCCGCCGGGTTTAAACTTCGGCATTATCTTTTCTCCGCAATACCGGCGGAAAGAATAAAAAACGTATATATTCCCGATATCGAGGGCAAGGAAAAAAGAAAAGTCCATCGCGGAAAGGAAGGGCTTCTCGGCGTTGAGGGAATGACTACCGAAGCGCTTTTGAATGCTTTTGCCGCCGCAGGAATTACTCCGGATGGTGAAAACGAGCGGAAAGAGCCGCTCACAAAGGCATATCTTTACGAGCTTGGACTTTCCGGAAAAGAAAATTCGTCGGAATTGAGAAAAAAGATATGCGAACGCTATTCTCTTCCGAAGATGCTTTCGGCAAACGCTCTTGCCGAGGTGCTTCCGGTGCTTACCGATTTACCGGAGCTTTTATCGGTAATAGAAGAAATAAAATCGGAAAAAATTTAAAACGAAAGGAGATACCGAAAAATGCAGTTTTACAGCCTTACATTCTTATATATTTTCCTTCCGGTATCTCTTATAGCTTATAATCTGATACCGAAAAGGTACAAAAATCTTGCCATCGCGGTAATTTCGGCGCTGTTTTTCGTTCTTGCCCAGCCGCAGTATGCCTGGCTTTTTGCGGCGGAAATTCTGGTGCAGTACGCCTTTTCAAAAGGTATGAGCCGCTTTTCCGATGACACAAAGAAAAAGAAAACCGTGTTCACCGCGGCGATTACCACCAATATGGCGGTAATGCTCGGCTTTTCGGTAATGAACCAGATATCCGGAACGGAAATGCCGCTCGGAACTATGGTGATCTCCTTTACCGCGATAGGTTATTTCGTTGACGTTTATAAAGGCGAGTCGAATTACATAAATTCCTTCGATGATTTTGCCGTATTTATGGGATTTTTCGGAAAGCTTTACCGCGGCCCGCTTGTCAGAAATGAGAAAAGGGAAGATTTAACGGGCGAAAAGACTTTTTCTCTCGAAAAGACCGGAGAAGGACTTTGTCTTTTCCTCCGGGGAATGGCAAAATATGTCCTTTTGGCAACTCCGATAAAAAGAGTATACGATTCACTTTGCGAAGCAAATGTTGAAGAAATATCGGTTGTGGGAGAATGGGTAAGCATAATTTCCCTCGGAATGATGATATTT
>JAZLFU010000001.1:0-1648 GCA_045615915.1 Oscillospiraceae bacterium | reverse complement strand
AGCCATGCTTTCGTTCTTACGGGCGGCCCCGGTACCGGAAAAACGACCACGCTCAACGCTCTCATCAGGCTTCTTGAAGAACGCGGAGACGAAGTTCTCCTTGCCGCGCCTACCGGAAGAGCCGCGAAACGCCTTTCCGAGCTTACCGATCACGAGGCAAAAACCATACACAGGCTTCTCGAAGTTGATTATTCCTCCGATGAAATGCACCCTATTTTCAGAAAAAACGAGAAAAACCCGCTCAAATGCGATACGCTCATAATAGACGAAATGTCAATGGTGGATACCATTCTCTTTGATTCCGTATTGAGAGCGCTCAATTTTTCAACCCGCCTTGTTATGGTGGGAGATTCTGATCAGCTTCCGTCGGTAGGAGCCGGAAACGTGCTCCACGACCTTATAAAATCGGATATACTCCCTTCCGTAAGCCTTACCACCATATTCCGCCAGGCCGCCGAAAGTATGATCGTTACCAACGCCCACGATATAGTAAACGGCGAATACCCTTACCTTGAATCGAAGGATAACGACTTTTTCTTTCTTCCAAGGCAAAAGGAAAACGAATGTGCGGAAACGGTAATTCAGCTTTGCACAAAGCGGCTTCCCAAAGCGTACGAGCTTTCTCCGATGTGGGATATACAGGTACTCTGTCCCGGAAAACGCGGCGAGGCCGGAACCTGGAATTTAAATATAGAGCTTCAAAAATCTCTCAACCCTCCGTCAAAGGATAAACACGAATTCCGCGCAAACGGTCATTTGTTCCGCGAAGGCGACAAAGTTATGCAGATACGCAATAACTACGATATGACCTGGCAGAAGGATGACGGAGAACAGGGCCGCGGAGTATATAACGGAGATATAGGTATCATTGAAAAAATGGATCCGAATTTGAGAATGATGTCCGTTCGTTTTGATGACCGTGTTGCGGACTATCCGTATGAAAGCGCCGCCGAGCTTGACCACGCCTACGCAATAACCGTGCACAAAAGCCAGGGCAGCGAGTTCGAAGCAGTAATAATTCCGCTTATGGATATAGGCCCCCGTCTCTGTTACAGAAACCTCCTCTATACCGCCGTTACAAGGGCAAAAAAGCTCCTCATAATCGTCGGAAACAGCCGTACGATTATGGCAATGGTGGATAACAACAAAAAAACGGGAAGATTTACAAATCTTCGGTTTATGCTGAACGAATAAATTTTTTATAAATATTTCACATATTTTATTGACAATAAATTCATTTCGTTTTAATCTATAATTTAATAATATAAAAATTAGGAGAACAGACAAATGCCTGCTGATATAGGAATTGACCTTGGTACCACCAAAATAATCGCATATGAAACCGCACACGGTGTTATCTTCAAAGAGCCGAATATAGTTGCCGTTAATAACGAAACCGGCGAAATCATAAGCATCGGACTTGAAGCCTGCAAAATGCTCGGAAGAACTCCGGGATTCATTTCCGCAATCTGTCCTATGGGCGGCGGAGTTATTTCCGACTACCGCCTTACAAACGCGCTTATAAAATACGCGCTCAAAAAGGTTTGCGGAGAAACCTACATAAAGCCGAGAGTCGCCATCTGCGTTCCGAGCATAATAACAGACGTTGAACAGCGCGCCGTTGTTGATGCAGCTCTTTCCGCCGGCG